>JAQBVZ010000057.1 GCA_027625205.1 Chloroflexota bacterium | reverse complement strand
GTTGAACCATGACCGCGACCTGTTGGTGAGAAGCATGGCAACCGTCAGGGTTGGGATGGACTCCCTGATGCCGAAGAAGAAGACAAGGATGGGCAGCATGATGATGCCCGTGCCGAAACCGGCTATGGCGCCCACGATGGAGCCAAGCAGGGCGAAGGAGCCGATGAGTGCCGCGTCTAGCGGGCCCATGGTTGCATACGCGGTGTCCCGCGTTAGCCCTTGCTCACGCGTTTAATCACAGCGTCCGTCATCTCATCTGTGGAGGCCACCTTTTGGCCGGGGGCAGCGATATCAGCAGTACGGAGGCCATCAGCCAGCACGCCTTCAACGGCCGCGTCCACCGCGTCAGCCTCTTTTGCGAGGCCCAGGGAGTAACGCAGCATGAAGGACATGCTCAGGATGGAGCCTATGGGGTTGGCCTTGCCTTGGCCCGCTATGTCCGGCGCAGTGCCATGGATGGGCTCGTAGAGGCCGCGCACCTTGCGACGACGACCACCACCGGTCTGAGGCAGCGCTGCCAGGCTGGCGGAGGGCAGCATGCCCAGGGAGGCCGTCAGCACCGCAGCCTCGTCGGAGAGAATGTCGCCAAACATGTTCTCCATCACCAGCACGTCAAACTGTGTGGGGTTGGTGATGATCTGCATGGCGCAGGAGTCCGCCAGGGCATGACTGAGTTCAACGTCCGGGTACTCCTTGGAGACCTCATCAGCTATGGCGTGCCACAGGCGTCCCGTCTCCATCACGTTGGCCTTGTCTACGGAGGTGAGCTTCTTGCGGCGGCCCCTGGCCAGTTCAAATCCCATGCGGACGATGCGCGCAATCTCCTGCTCCGTGTACAGCAGCGTGTCCACTCCCCTGCGGCCTCTGCTGGTGGTCCAGCGACGCTTGGGCTTCGAGAAGTAGAGTCCGCCGGTGAGTTCCCGCAGGATAATCATGTCTGCTCGTCCTTGACGGGGCTGGAGGACTCCATGCCGGGGAATACTTTCACGGGCCGTATGTTGCCAAACAGTCCCATACCCTTGCGCAGCCCCAGGATGGCAGCCTCCGGCCGGACCGGGGCATTGTCCCACTTGGGGCCGCCCACGGAGCCGAAGAGGACAGCGTCGCTGGTCTTGGCCTTCTCTAGCGTTTCAGCGCGCAGGGGCTCGCCATACTCATCAATAGCTGAGCCGCCGACGAGGTCTGTGCTGTAGACGATGTCGTGCTCCCAGCGCGACGCCACGGTGTCGAGAACGCGCTGCGAAGCGCCGGTCACTTCAGGGCCAACGCCGTCACCTGGCAGTACAAATATGTTGAAAGTAGCCATGGGTCTCCTATTTGAATGGTCTTGTTAGTGGAGGCGGCCTAGCTGCTGGCTCCTACCTTGGCTTCGTAGGTTGTAATATCGGCCTCGCTTTGGAGCGTGAGGCCAATGTCATCCAGCCCGTTCAGTAGGCAGTAGCGCCGGAACTCATCGACATCGAAGCTCACGTCCAAGTCCTGGCTGTCGGTAACCTTCTTGTTCTCCAGGTCCACCGTCACCTTGTAACCGGGGATCTCCTCGGCCCTGGCCATAATGGTCCGCACGTGTTCCTCAGGCAGCACCACCGGCAGCAGGCCAATCTGGAAGCAGTTGTTGCGGAAAATGTCCGCGAAGCTGGGGGCGATGACCGCCTTAATGCCGTAGTCCTCCAAGGCCCACGGAGCGTGCTCACGAGACGACCCGCAGCCGAAGTTTGCACCGGTAACCATGACGCTTGCGCCCTTGTACTGCGGCCCATTGAGAATGAACTTGGGGTTGGGTGAGCCGTCCGCCAGGAAGCGCCAACCGTAGAAGAGGAACTGGCCGAAACCGGTGCGCTCAACGCGCTTCAGGAACTGTTTGGGGATGATCTGGTCAGTGTCTATGCTGACCATGTCCAAGGGCACTACGGTACCGTTGTGTGTCTTAAATGGCTCCATGATTGCTCCTCTTTGATTGCTCTCTTCTGATAAGTACTCGTTCACCCTTTGAGAACCTCAGGGCGAACGGCCTGAAGAGAGCCTAAATCTCCGTTCGTGGTGAGGCTCTCGAACCACGAACCTGTGCCAACTTCGTCAGTAGCTCCAGTTCCTGGCTATCAACGCCTCTTTTTTTGTGTCTGCTCCATCCCTTGATGCGTCGCTCCATCTCCAGGGCTTCCAGCCTATTAGGGAACTCTTCCTGGAATACGGGAACTACTGGACGCCGGGACTTAGTGTACTCGCTGGCCTCACCTTCGTGGTGTTGTGCAAGCCTGTGCTCAATATTGTCAGTATGCCCCGTATAGTACGACCCATCAGCGCATCTGAGAATATACACGTAAAAGCTCATGAATTCCGCTTCATGAGACTATGACTCCTCAGCCTCCTCCGGCAGCGGCACCACGTAGTCTTCCTGTAGACCCTCTAATTGTAGCGTGGAGTCCAGCCGACGTTTGAACCTGTCTATATGGTCATTGCCTACGCGATAGGCCTCGGCAGCCCGTTCGATTCCCTTGCCCATGTCCTGGTACTTATTGTAGAAGAGGCCAAAACCCCGTTCCAGGGTAGCTAATCCCTCTCGCAGTTCTTTGGCCTTGTTTACAATCTCCACGTTCTTGATGCTCAGTATCACCACTTGCAAGAAGGCGTAGAAAGTGTTGGGGCTAACGGGGACCACCTGGTTGTCTTGCGCATACTTCCAGATGGCGGAGGGGTGGCCCAGGTAGTTGTTCTCAGCGATGGTCTCATAGTAGACCGCCTCTGACGGAATGAACATCAAAGCAAACTCAGTAGTGCCAAGCTCCGGCTTGATGTACTTGTTCTTGATGCTGATGATCTGCGTCTTGACCGCCCCCTCAAACGCTTTCCAGTGCTGTGCCTTCTCCACGTCCGAGTCAGCCTCAATGTACCGTGCGTAGTCGTCTCGCGGGAACTTGGCGTCTATAGGCACCACCACGTCCCTGAGGCGGACGACGCAGTCCACGCGCTCGTTGCCGTCTATAGCGTACTGGCGCTCCCATATGCCGACGGGAAGGGCCCTACTCAGGAGTTCCTCCAGGATGGCCTCACCGTAGTTGCCGCGTAGCTTGGGGGCTTGCAGTAAGTCCTTGAGCCCCTGGCCCAGTTTCTGGGCCTCCTCCTGCTGTTGGATCAGCTTCTGGATGGTCTCGCCAATCTCCCGTATACGGTCGATGGTCTGGATGGTCTGGCCCGCTACGATATCCTTGGCACCGTCCATGCTCTGCCGTGCCGCGCCAAGCTCGGTGTGGAGCCCTGACTGGAAGTTCAGAAACTCCTGCCGAAGGGAGGCCTTGAGTTCATCAGAGGAACCGCTCCGGCGCTGAAACAGCAGCCAGCCCACCAGTGCGATGAGCACGACAAGGGCGCCGAAGATGAGTGGTTCCACGCGCTAGTCCCTCCGGGGTTTCAGGCCTTAACTCTCGGCTTTTTTGAGCCTATTCACCCTTCGAGTGCCTCAGGGCGAACGGGGGAATTGACGCTGCGTTCCTAAATAGACTCGTTCGTGGTGAGGCACTCGAACCACGAACCTGCGCCAGTCTGTTTTCCAGACCTCAAACGCTCCCGTCCCTACGCGTACTGCCACTTGCGTATGTCCACGAAATGGCCCTCGATAGCCGCCGCTGCCGCCATGGCGGGGCTTACCAGATGGGTGCGTCCGCCCGCCCCCTGGCGTCCTTCAAAGTTTCTGTTGGAGGTGGAGGCGCACCGCTCACCGGGAGCCAGCACGTCCGGGTTCATGGCCAGACACATGGAGCAGCCAGCGTCACGCCAGTCAAACCCAGCGTCCGTGAGTATCTTGTCCAGCCCCTCCTTCTCAGCCTGCATTTTCACTGCAAAGGAACCTGGCACCACCATGGCTGAGACGTGGGATGAGACCTTTTTGCCCTTGGCCACAGCCGCCGCGGCCCGGATGTCCTCAATCCGCGAGTTGGTGCAGGAGCCAATAAATACACGGTCAAGCTTAATGTCCACAATGGGCGTGCTCCCCTTCAACGCCATGTACTCCAGTGCGCGCGTGGCTGATGACTGCTCATCAACCGTGGCGAAGGAGGCTGGCTCAGGCACCTTTGCGGTGACGGACACCACGTGGCCGGGGTTTGTTCCCCAGGTCACCTGGGGCTCCAGCTTGGATGCGTCAATCTCCACCAAGGTGTCATAGACGGCGTCGGGGTCTGTGGCGAGCTTGCGCCATTCGACTACCGCCGCGTCGAAGTCAGCGCCCTGTGGAGCGTGGGCGCGGCCCTTCACATACTCAAACGTCGTCTCATCCGGCGCGACCATCCCTGCCCGTGCGCCGAATTCAATAGTCATGTTGCAGACGGTCATGCGTCCTTCCATGGACAGGTCACGAATGGCCTCACCGGTGTACTCCACCACGTGACCCACTCCGCCAGCAATGCCAACCTGACCAATGATGCCAAGGACAAGGTCCTTGGCCGTAAGTCCCTGGGGCAGCTTGCCGTTGACTCGTATCTCCATGGTCTTGGGCCTGGCTTGCACCAGGCATTGCGTGGCCAGGACGTGCTCCACCTCAGAGGTGCCGACGCCAAAGGCGAGCGCACCCAACGCGCCGTGGGTGGCGGTGTGGCTATCGCCGCAGACGATGGTCTTGCCGGGCAGCGTCCATCCCTGTTCTGGCCCGATTACATGCACGATGCCCTGGCTGTGGTGCATCATGTCGTAGTACTCAATGCCGAACTCCTTGGTATTCTCACCAAGAATCTCCAGCTGCTTCTTTGCAATCTTATCCTGCAACGGCTTGTCGCGGTCAGAAGTTGGTACGTTGTGGTCAGCCACGGCCACCGTCAGGTCAGGACGGCGCATCTTGCGCTTCGCCAGCCGCAAGCCCTCAAAGGCCTGGGCGGACGTAATCTCATGCACCAGGTGTAGGTCAATGTAGAGCAGGGCGGGTTTGCCTGACTCTCCCTTCACAACGTGGGCGTCCCATATCTTCTCGAACATGGTCTTTGGCGCCATGGCGGTGTGTCACCTCATCATCAAAAAGTGTAGTAGCTCAACGGCAAACGTATCTTAAACCAAGAGAGAGGCGTTGTGGGTAAACGCCTCTCTCTGCTGTGTTTGATTGCGACTGCCTGCGTCTGCTAGGGCGTAACGGCAGCTTCGGGCGCCTTGGTGGTGTCACCCATGGCCATCAACCGGTTGAGGGCGTTCATGTACGCTTTGGCTGACGCGACGATGATGTCAGTGTCAGCGCCACGCCCGTTGTAGGCGCGACCGTCCTGCTCAATGCGGATGCTCACCTGGCCAACGGCGTCGATACCCTCTGTGACGGACATTACGCTGAAGTCGGTCAACTCATTTGGCACGTTAACGATGCGGTTGATGGCCTGGTACACCGCGTCCACCGGGCCGGTGCCAGTGCCGGCGTCTGTGTGTACTTCACCTTGGGAGTCTTTGAGCCGTATGGTAGCTGTCGCTACCTCAAGGTCGCCACAGGTCACCTGGACGTGCTCAAGGGTATAGGCTTCATCAAAAGTCTTGTGTTCATCACCCATGAGGGCAATGAGGTCCCGGTCCATGACCTCCCGCTTCTTGTCCGCAAGCTCCTTGAAGGCATCATAGATGCGGCCCATCTCCTCATCCGTTGGGGCATAACCCAACTCATTGAGGCGTGACTTGAGGCCGTGACGGCCACTGAGCTTGCCCAGGACCAGTTCACTGCGGGGTACACCTACCGTGACGGGGTCCATAATCTCGTACGTGCTGCGGTCCTTCAGCACACCGTCCTGATGGATGCCGGAGGCGTGACGGAAGGCATTCTTGCCCACCACCGCCTTGTTGTGTTG
>JAQBVZ010000056.1 GCA_027625205.1 Chloroflexota bacterium | reverse complement strand
CCATTCCGTTATTAACGGCATAAGCAAAGATGCGGCCATTGGCCGCATCTTTTTATTATCCTCCTTTAAGGCAACGTCCACACTACTCTATCCGTACGAGTCTCCCTGTCCTGGCGGACTCCACCATGGCCAGAGTTACCTCTGCAGCCCTGAGTCCGTCCAATCCAGACGCCACTGGCTCCGTACCCTGTTCCACTGATTTGTTGAACGCCTCCACCTGCTTGGTATAGAGCGACGGCGGGTCTGGAGGCTCATAGGACTGCTCCTCATTCACATTTTCACCCGCCGCTTGGAAGCGGCCCTGGAGATTCACGAAGAGGCTGCCATGCACACCACCCCTGCCGTCGCTGCCATAGACCACAATGTCGTTTAGAGAGTCAGGAAGCCGACGGCCCGTGGCTATGATACCCATGGTCCCACTACGGAAGCGGAGCAGCAAAGTCGCCAGGTGCTCCAACGGTTGGTCCTCACGCTGCCCGTCTGTGATGGCGCTCACCTCCACCACATCATCGTCCAAAACGTAACGGAGCAGGTCAGCGCAGTGCACGCCTGTCCCCATGAACCCGCCGGCCCCGGCCATTTCCGGCGCCTCCCACCACTGCTGCAGCGGGGGCCGTGGCGGCGGCGCAGTTTGACCACGAACGCCATTAATCCACTGCGCTTGTACAAGGCCCACCGTCCCCAGAGAACCGTCCTGCACAATCTCCCGCAACCGCTGGTGGCCGGGATGGTACCGCAAGTGGAACCCCACTCCCAGACGGACGTCGGCCTGAGCGCACGCGTCTATCATCTGCTGGCAGTCCTCACGCGTCAGCGCCATGGGCTTCTCACACAAGACGTGCTTGCCCGCGGCGGCGGCCTTCACCACGTGCTCTACGTGCAGGTGGTTGGGTGAGGCCACGTAGACCACATCCACGGCAGGGTCACGCAGCATAGCGTCTACGTCTTCATAAGCGGTACGGACGCTATGCTTCTCCGCGAAAGCGGCAGCACGGCCTCTGTCTCTGCTAACGACTGCGACAATCTCAGACCCAGCGACGTTGATGGCGGGCGCCATTTTCTGGTCCGGGTGCCGACCCGTGCTGATGATGGCCCAACCTGGGGGCATGGGTGTCCTCCATTGCGAGAGTTAACGACGCCCGCACTTTAGGGAAGGGGCGGGATAGCTGTCAAACGCTGATGTAACCTTCGCAGGTTTTAAAAAGCGCCCCCGGAATATTCCGGGGGCGCTTCTCGTTCTATTGTGGTGTCAGGCTACGCGGTGCGGGCAGCCTCTGTTCCTTGCGTGGCGGTGGCCTCATCCTCTGCCAGGAACCGCTCAGCATCGATAGCCGCCATGCACCCGGTGCCAGCCGCAGTGACGGCCTGTCGGTATGTCCAGTCCTGGGCGTCGCCTGCGGCAAATACGCCAGGAATGTTGGTCTTGGTGCCGTCATGAGTAATGAGGTACCCCGTCTCGTTCATGTCCAGGATGCCTTCAAACAGCTCCGTTTTGGGCTTGTGGCCAATGGCAATGAACAATCCGCCCACCGGCATCTCTGTGACCTCATCGCTCACCAGGTTGCGCAGCTTCACGCCTTTCACCTGGCCCTCCTCCACCCCCAACACCTCATCAACGGCAGAGTTCCAGATGAAGTCAATCTTTGGGTTGGCAAAGGCCCTGTCCTGCATGATCTTGGAGGCTCGAAGCTCATCCCGGCGGTGCACCACATGGACCTTAGAGGCAAATTTGGTAAGAAATGTTGCCTCCTCCATAGCCGTGTCTCCACCACCTACCACAATGAGCTCCTCATCTTTGAAAAAGAATCCGTCGCAGGTCGCGCAGGCAGACACGCCCCTGCCTCTGAGCTTATCCTCAGATTCCAAGCCCAGGAAACTGGCGGTAGCGCCAGTGGCAATGATGACCGCCTTGGCCAAGTAGTCCTGGGAATCATCCACCGTCAGCTTGAAAGGTCGTTTGGAGAAGTCGACGCTTGTGACCTGACCGGCAACGTACTCTGCGCCGAACCGCTCCGCCTGCTTCTTGAAGAGTTCCATTATCTCCGGCCCCATGATGCCGTCTGGGAAACCAGGATAGTTCTCCACGTCTGTGGTGATGGTCAACTGTCCACCGGGCGGGAACCCCTGAATGACAAGAGGCTTCATTTCAGCCCGTCCCGCGTAGAGGGCGGCGGTGTCTCCAGCCGGCCCCGACCCGATAATGATGACTTCACGAACTGGTTGTTTTGCCATTAATTCTGCCTCCGTTACTGCCCAACCCACATCAGGCGCTGAGCAATTCATCGTCTCACACGAGTTAGATGCCTCTAGCTGCGGTACCGGTACCGGCCCTCCACCTTGTCGCGGTTGAGGCGGCGGTTCAGGTGCAGTCCCTCCAGGATGAACTCCATGCCGGAAGCGACAGCCCCCTCGCTTTCCCCCACTCCCAGACGGCTCAGCCCTTCTGCAAATCCGTCCCGTTCACTCAGGCGCTGAACGTATTGAGCCCCAGGAACGTCCACACCCGTCTCCATGGCCACTCCTTCTTCAAACCGGGCCACCAGCGACTCGAACTCCCGGGGGGTGAAGTACCGTTCAAACACGTTCATCACCGCCCGCTTGAGCAGGTCTTCAAAGAGCCGGTTCTCTCTGGTGTCTTCCACACCCTCAAGCTCAATTTTGCCTGTAGTGGAAGCTACCATGGCCGGGAGGTCACTGGCCCGTGGCACGCCCACCTGCTCATGGAGCCGGATGGCGCGGCGCAAGGCGTTGGCCAAGACCGTTTCGTAATTGGCAATGGAGACACGGACGCTCACGCCGGAACGCTGGTTGACCTCAGGACTCTTCCTGGCCACCGTCGTAAATTCCGCAATAATCTCTTTTATGAAGTTGGGTACAAACAGCCGGTTCTCCGTGTCAGGGAACCGCTTGTACTCTGCCTCCATGATCCGTATCTCTTCTTCCAAGGTCTTGGGATAGTGGGTCCGTATCTGCGCGCCGTACCTATCTTTGAGCGGCGTGATGATGCGTCCCCGGTTGGTATAGTCCTCAGGGTTGGCGCTGGCCACCACCAGAATATCCAAGGGCATACGCACAAGGTAGCCCTTAATCTGGATGTCCCGCTCCTCCATGAGGTTGAAGAGACCCACCTGGATGCGCTCCGCCAGGTCAGGCAGTTCATTGATGCAGAAGATGCCACGGTTGGTGCGGGGGATGAGACCGTAGTGGATGGTCAATTCATCCGAGAGGTAGCGGCCCTCCGCAACACGAATGGGGTCTATATCACCCACAAGGTCAGCGATGGATATGTCCGGGGTGGCCAGTTTCTCAGCATACCGTTCTTCAGCGGTAATCCAATCTATCTCTGTATCATCCCCGTTGCTCTCCACCATGTCCTTCCCGTAGCGGGAGATGGGCGCCAGCGGGTGATCGTTGACCTCGCTGCCACGAATGATGGGGACAACATCATCCAGGAGATGCGTCAGACTTCTAATGAGTCGAGACTTGGCCTGGCCCCGCTCACCCAGCAGGATGATGTCCTGGCCGGAGAGGATGGCGTTTTCCACCTGAGGAATGACCGTATCTTCGTAACCGACGATACCAGTGAAGAGTTCCTCCCCCTGCTCCATTTTGCGCACGAGGTTGCGACGGAGCTCCTGCCGGAGAGAGCCGTTCTCATAGCCGCTCTTCTTGAGTTCTCCGAGGGTTGCTGGACGCTTCTTGGGTGTCGTCATATGCTCCCCCACCCCCACAGGCGCGAGGCGGTTGAATACGTAGCTACTAACCGGTGCCATTGTACCGGTGGAGAAATCAGGTCACAAGCAGAAAGTACTGGAGTCGCCTACGGCGCCAAGGGGCTTACAACAGTGCGCGCAAGGTCCAAAAGGCTGCCTGGGAAGATGCCCAGCGCGAATATTGCCAATGTGGTTATGAGCAACGCTGCACCCATGGAGACAGGGGCTGCAATACGCCCCACAGACGCAGGTTGGTCCAGGTACATGGAGCGCACCACGCGTAGGTAGTAGTAGGCGGAGATTACGCTGTTAATTGCGCCCACCACCACAAGCCACACGAGGTCCGCGTTTGCCGCCGCGTTGAACAGAAAGAGCTTGCCCATAAACCCGGCTGTTGGCGGTATGCCTGTGAGCGATATCAGCGCGACGGCCAACACTCCTGCCAGCCACGGTGACCGCTGTGCCATACCTGCGAAGTCAGCGATGCGCTCACTGCCGGTCTTGTTGGCAATGGCCATAACCGCAAAGAAGGCAGCCAGGTTCATGGCTGCATAGGCCCCAAGATAGAAGACCATCCCGCTAGGGCCAAGGTCGCTGGTGGACGCATCCTGGCTACGGGCAGCGACGGCCGCCAGGCCAATCATCATGTAGCCGGCATGGGCAATGGCGCTGTACCCCAGCAACCGCTTCATATTGGTCTGGACCATGGCCACCACGTTGCCGCCAGTCATAGTCACCACGGCCAACCAGGCAAAGAGCGCAGACCAGTCTGCGCTCACCTCACCAAAGGCGGTGTATAGCACCCGCAGGACCACGGCAAAAGCCGCCGCCTTGCTGGCAACCGCCAGGAAAGCACCCACGGGCGTTGGTGCGCCCTCGTAGACGTCCGGCGTCCACATATGGAAAGGCACAATGGAGAGCTTGAAGCCAAAGCCCGCCACGGAGAGCGCAACGCCTACCATCAGCGCGAAATTGCCAAATGGTGCGTCCGGTGACGGCCTGGTAATCATCTCCGCAACGGTGGGGATTGCCGGGTCCATGCTCACAAGCCGCAAGGTGCCCGTGGCGCCATAGACAAAGGCGAAACCGTAGAGCAGCACTGCTGAACTCATGGCTCCCAGCAGCAGGAACTTGAGTCCAGCCTCTGTGGACCGTATCTCTGACCGCAGGAACGCTGCCAGAGCCGCCACAGGCAGTGTCGCCAGTTCCAGGGCAACAAACACTGTTATGAGATCCGCAGCGGCAGGCAGGAGCATGAGTCCTGTCGCGGCCAAGAATACGAGTCCCAGGAACTCCTCTTGGTGTTCTTTGAACCGGTCCATGTACTCGCCTGACGCCAGCACAAGCAGCGCCAGAACGCCCAGGATAAGGAACTTGAAGAAGAGTGCAAACTTGTCCACCACCAGCGTGTCCAGGAACGCGGTATCCGCGCCGCCAGCCAGTGAGTGGACGTCGCCCCACAAGGCAAGGCTGAACCCGAAGGGTACCAGCAGCCCAATCAGCGCCACCGCACGCACCGCACCTTTAGCTTTGGGCGCCAGGCCCAATGCGACCACCACCACCGCAAGTCCCGTCAGGGCCAACTCAGGTGAGATGAGGTAGATATCGTGGATGCCCATGCGTTAGCCACCCAACCGAGAGATGATGGGCAAGATGCCAACATCAAAAACGTCGGTGAGGAGCTTCGGGTAAAGACCAATGGCCATGATGGGGAGCAACAGCAGCGCTATGGACACCGCATCCACCAGCTTAGCGTCTGGCAGGTTGTCATTCCGTGCCTGCGACGGCCCAAAGAAGGTACGCTGCACGGTCCACAGAATGTACCCTGCGGCCAACACTACACCAAAGGCGGATAAGGCGGTGGCCCAGGCAAAGACGGGGAATGTGCCGAGGAAGATCAGTAATTCCGCCACGAATCCACTGGTGCTGGGCAGTCCCAGGGACGCCAGTCCCGCCACCACAAATCCAACGCCAATGATGGGCATGCGTCGCATCAGGCCGCCCAATTCTGGGATGTGTCGCGTGTGAGCGCGGTCATAGACCAGCCCCACAACCACGAACAATAGTCCCGTGATTGTTCCATGGGTGAAGAGCTGGAGCGCTGCACCGTTAAGTCCTACAGGCGTCAAGGCAGCCCCCGTG
>JAQBVZ010000055.1 GCA_027625205.1 Chloroflexota bacterium | reverse complement strand
CCAACCGCAATGGTCTCCGCCAAGTCCAGCATGTTGCCCAGTTCAAGGTGGAACAGAAGCGCAGTGTTGTACACCTTGCCTGAATGCCCCACCGGAAGTTGCTTGTAGCGTTCCTTCAGCTCCTTGATTTTTACCAGAGCAGACTGCATCCCCTCTTCATTTCTGAAGACGGCCAAGTGCTGGTTCATCACCTCACCCATCTCCATGCGCAGGGCCGCCGTCTTGTCATCATTGTCAGGGCGGTCCATCAGCCCCTTCAAGTGCGCCTCGGCGTCGCTGAGATAGCTTGGAGTCACTGAGAAGTCGGCGATATCCTTGGCATACGCGGCAGCGGCTTCGCCTGACCGTTTGCCAAACACTACCGTCTCCAACAATGAGTTGGCGCCCAATCTGTTCCCACCGTGAACGCTCACACAGGCTGTCTCACCTGCCGCGTACAGACCCGGAATGCCTGCCCAGCGGTCGGCGCCAGTAGCGTCCCACGTCCTCCCGTCTATGTCAGCCTTGATGCCACCCATGATGTAGTGCTGGCCCGGCCTGATGGGCACGGGCTTCTCCGCCAGGTCAACGTCTACAAAATCCTTGGCCACTTCCGCAATGTAGCTCAGCTTGGTGTGAATCAGTTCCTTGCCCAGGTGACGGAGGTCCAGGAATACACACCCGTCCTCGCCACGGCCTTCGTTAATCTCCGTCTGCTCAGCGCGGGATACCACGTCACGGGAGGCAAGCTCCTTCATCTTGGGAGCGTAATGCTCCATGAACCGCTCTCCCTTCGCATTCAAGAGGTAAGCCCCCTCACCGCGTGCCGCCTCCGTAAGAAGGACACCGTTGCCCTTGAGAGTGGTTGGGTGATACTGCACCATCTCCATATCCATGAGCGAGGCCCCGGCCCGGTAGGCCAAGGCCATACCGTCACCGGTGCAGATAAGCGCGTTGGTGGAGGGCTCAAACACCCTACCCAGGCCGCCTGCGGCAATAATCGTGGCTTTTGCGGTAATGCTCTGGAGCTTGCCCGTGAGCATTTCCATGGCCACCACACCCTTGCAGACGCCGTCCTCCATGATCAGGTCCGTGACAAACCACTCCTCATAGGAACGCACGCCTGACTTGATAATCTGCTCATACATTACGTGAAGGATGGCCTGGCCGGTGATATCTGCCACAAAGAAGGTGCGGGCGTAACTGGCGCCGCCAAAGTTACGGGTTCCCAGTCGCCCTTCCTCGTCACGGTTGAACACCACGCCCATGTGCTCCAGCGCAATGATCTCAGCCGGAGCCTCCTGGCACATTACCTCAATAGCGTCCTGATCTCCCAGATAGTCGCTACCCTTCACCGTGTCGTAGATGTGAGAGTCCACGGAGTCATCAGTGCCGCGGAGGGCTGCATTGATGCCGCCCTGAGCAGCGTTCGAATGGCTCCGTACGGGATGTACCTTGCTGAGAAGCGCTACGTTTGCGCCGGTGCGATGGGCAGCGATGGCCGCACGCATGCCAGCAAGCCCAGCGCCAACCACCAGAACGTCATGATCAACCATGGGGTCATTCCTTCGGCGCTGCCTATCCGTAGGCAGTGAAGATTGCGAGCAACACTATAGCAAATTCGCAGCAGGGAAGCACCGTAGAATGCAGTGCAAATAGGCCCGTTCGGCACTATCAATGAGGAGGAGTCCGCCCCCGTTCGCCGTATCAATGACGAAAAGCTTAATCTGAAATCGTAGTACCGGTGCGACCCCGTCATTTCACCGCAAGTCCACAAACACGCAGTTGTCTCTTACCTGGGGCATTGCCACACCTTAATGGAGCCGTAATCCTCTTAATGTTTCGTTAAGGTTCTTCCTCTACTGTGAGTCAAGCGGCGAAACTTTGCGCCCAAGTACTATTTCAGGAGAGTGGTCCATGCGATTGTCCAAGTTTGTGTTCGCTTTGTTTGCGCTGATGGCCCTGGCCTTGGCGGCAGCTTGCTCCTCACCCACGCCAACACCAACAGCCACCCCTTCCCCAACGTCCACGGCCACACCAATTCCCATTGAGACGCAGGCCCTTGTGGCTGGCTGGTACCAAGACAAAGGCGTGAAGTACTACGACTTCGGAACGAAGTCCCCTGCTAGTAACGGAACCGTTTCAATCGCACCCATTTTTGTGTTCATCACAGGGATGGACTCCGCAGGCAACCCACAGTTCGTGGAAGGTCAGCACAACATCGTGGACACCGTGCCTGGCGTTGAAGGGTACAGTGACCTGTGGCGCGTCATGCTGGTGACGGTGCCAGAGAGCTACCAGCCTGACAGCGTCCGGTCCAGGCAGGAATTGGACGCAGCGGGTTATTCCATTACGTCCACTGACATTTTGGTCAACTGCCCCATAGTTCCTGAAGGCACCATGCTTGAAGGCGGTGAGGCCCTTACCCAGGGGCGGTCTGAAGGAGATGAGGTCTACTACCCTGACTTTGGCATGAACACGGAGTCCGCGGTACCCATCTGGGCATTCATCACAGGGATGGACGCCGCGGGCAACCCGCAGTTTGTGGAAGGGCAACGCAACGTCATTGATGTGGTGCCAGGAGACATTGGGTACAGTGCCTTCTGGGAAGTCAATCTGGTGATAGTGCCGGAAGGCTACCAGGCCAACGCCATCCGCTCAGCGGCGGACGTGCGCGCCTCCGGGTATGAAATCATCAAGCCCGGCCTGGTGGTGAACTGTCCGGTCACGGTTGTGGACCAGTCTTAACGAAGGTCCACGGCTCAGCTTAGCCCCCTACCTTAGTTGGGGTACTAACCAAGGCTCCTCTTACCGGCAGGTCCTGATTCGCTTCGGCGGACAGGGCCTGTCGGGCGTTTCATGGGCAGAGCCTGCCCAGAACAACTCTCTCTGGCCCCCGGCTTTAGTCCCAGTGCGGTCCCGCCTCTTTGCACCCATCGCATCGGCTCGTCGCGAAGAGGCCTGACTGTAACCGAAAGCGCTCAAGGTTTTCTGCCACCACCCGCGTACACGTACGGACGTCCTCATACGCTACTTTTGCGTTGTCTGCCGTAGGCAGCTTTAACAGATCAACCTGATCCTTCAGGAACACCGTCACCGCCGCGTGCCGCTGATCGCTATCTGGTGAAGACACCATGGGCCACGCACCAAGGAACGTTGTCCCCTCAACGTCTTCGTGGAAGTCCTCGCGACGTTTCTGGCCCACAGGCAGGTCCAGCAGGCGGGAGAGGATTTGGTCATATAGCGTAAAGACGAAGTACGGATGAATCCCCATCGTATCCTCATCGTTATCTGCCAGTGGAAGCAGTGGCAGTCCCGTACCGCCCTCATCTTCAGGCCCTGTGACTATGTCTGCGACTGCGTAAATAAGCTCCAGGCGAGCGGCAAGGTCCACTGCCATTGAGCGCTTCCAATCGTCAATATGTGTCAGGAAGGGATCGTCCACCAGGTGCTGCTGGAGGTAGCCCCATTCGCGATGGTCTTCTGCAGACAACCGTAGCTCCCAGTGGCTATCTGACGTCCAGATGAATTGCCCCTTCACAGTGGGCCATTCGAGTTGTTCGATTGTTGCCAATCTCATCAGTTGTGCGTCACGGAGTGGTAAAGGCCCAATCCCGTCAAGGTCCAAGAGAAATGCGCGAAGCTCCTCCCGGTGATGCCGCCCTTCCGGTGAGTCTTTTGCCGCTCGAACAGAATCAGCGAACCTCTCCAGCTCGTTCAGATAGCGGTCAGTACCCCGCATAATCCGAAACCGGTTTGAGGCCGCTGTAAATAGCTCAGGCGCCGTGCCCGTGTATTGGAGGGCCAGCACCTCAAGGCCAGCCAGACACTTCTGAACGGTTTTATCATCACAGCGGAACTCACCAGTCACTCGGCTGACTATCGCCCATCCCATCGCGCCGCTATCGTACATTTCCACAACGACGCGTCTTGCATTGTCATTCCATGCCATGCATACCCCCTGCCTAAGCAGTTTAGCCCCTAGACACTGCTACTCGCCACGCCGTAGCACATTCAATCCACCTTCAAATGGAGGGCGCAGCGGGAAAACAACCGGCATTAGCATACCCATAACTCTGACAAAAACCGACTGAGTGGTACAATTACGCGACCGAAGAATTTCTGCACCGCCCCTTCCGGCCAGTCGTTCTGATTCGACTAGCATTCCCTACCGGCGGCTGTGCACGTATTCCTTGGAATATCTTCTTGGCAAGGAATGCCAATGCGCATGTATGTTGGGAATCTGTCCTATAACACTCAGAGCGCTGATTTGGAAAAGACCTTTGCTGCTTATGGCGCAGTTGAGTCCGCAGTGGTTGTCATGGACCGTGAGACGAACCGGTCAAAGGGCTTTGGCTTTGTTGACATGCCTGATGATGCCCAGGCCCGGAGCGCAATGGCAGGCTTGAATGAAAAGGAATTGGACGGCCGAATCCTCACCGTTATCGAAGCGAGACCCCGTGAGGCGCGGCCTCGTACTGAATACCCGCCCCGTACCGACTACCAACCACGTACCTCCTATCCGCCGCGTAACGATGGTCCGCCACGTAGCTCCTATCAGCCGCGTAACGATAGGCCACCGTCTGAGGATTACCAGAAGGGCAATGTGCCCCAGAAGGGCAACGCCCACCAAAAGGGTCGCGACTACCAGAAACGCCGCGACCGCAAGACTGACGACTCGCGAGACTGGTAAATCAAAGTAGGTAATGCTCGTAGCCGCGCTTTCTTTTGCCACTGCCATTCACATTGATTTTCCGTAATGGAGTAGAGCCGTCTGACCTTAGCTTCGCATGCCATGACCTAGAACTAGGTGTAGACCCATTCCTGTCACGCCTGGAATGGCAACCCCGACCACTGACCGTCCCCACAGGATAGGCCCACCATGACCGAAACTGAGAAAGTATTCACCGCGATTGCGGTCGTCTTGGGCTTCGCGGCCGCAGCAAGCTATCTGAACACCCGCTACCTGCGCCTCCCTCCCACCATCGCGCTCATGGCCATCTCCCTGGCCCTTTCACTAGTCATAGTCGTGCTTGGCACCGCCCACGTTTTGGACCAGGAGACGACCCGTGAGTTCGTCGACTCCTTGCACTTTGATGAAGTCTTGCTTCATGGACTGCTGGCTTACCTTCTATTTGCAGGCGCCTTGCACATTGACCTTGCCGCACTGCGCGGCGTGATGGCCCAGACCGCCAGTTTGGCTACGTTCAGCGTCGTGGCCAGCGGCGCCATTGCCGGGACGCTGTTCTGGGGCGTCGCAACGCTGTTGGGGTTTGATGTTGGTCTAATCCAAGGCTTGCTGTTTGGTGCGCTCATCGCTCCCACAGACCCGGTTGCCGTGCTGGGCATCCTGAAGCGGGCGGGTGCCCCCCAACCTCTGGAAACCACCATGGCCGGTGAATCACTCTTCAATGACGGCGTGGGTGTCGTCGTTTTCCTAACAATCGCCAGCATAGCCTTCGCCGGGGAAGAGCCGGTGCTTTCCAAGGTGGGCGGGTTCCTGCTCCTTGAGGCCGGTGGGGGCGCCCTGTTGGGCCTCGCACTTGGATGGATTTCATACCTCCTTATGCGCTCCATTGACGACTACTCAGCTGAGGTGCTGTTGAGCCTTGCAATGGTATCCGGCGGCTACGCTCTGGCAACGGCGTTGCATATCTCCGGGCCCATCACGGTGGTTGTCGCAGGCATCATCATTGGCAATCAAGCACGCTCCATGGCAATGTCAGAGACCACCCGCCGGTACCTGGACAACTTCTGGGAGCTTCTTGATGACATTTTGAACGCGGTCCTCTTCGTGTTGGTTGGCCTGGAGGTCGTAGCAGTCCACCTTGACTGGCGATTTGCCACTGTTGGCCTTCTCGCCATACCAGTTGTGTTAATGGCACGGCTCATTAGCGTGGGAATTCCTGGAGCAACGTTCCACGTGGTTGGCCTGGTCCCCTTCCGGCGCAACG
>JAQBVZ010000054.1 GCA_027625205.1 Chloroflexota bacterium | reverse complement strand
CGCGGACCACCACGTCTTGCACCGTGGCTCCCAGGTCATGCGCCGTGTCCCAGAGGAATGAGTGCTCCGCGCCAGCCGCGCTTCCCTCCGGGTTGGTGGAGACCCCCCCCGTATTTGGAACACTCCCTATTACCACGGGCCTGTCCGGGTCACCAGTGGATGAGGCCGCTGATGGGGTCGCAGGTGAAAAGGTATGGCCGCCATCCACGGAGTACTCCACCTTTATGTTGGCCAGGTCCGCAGTGGAGTCAGCCAGCTTGAACTGCACCGCCACATTCCAGCCCACGATGCCGGTACTCGGTGACGTGACACGTACTTCTGGCGGGTCATTGCCCACCACGAAGGTAGCGGTCTGCGGCACGCTGATCAGCCCGCTGTTGTCCGTCACCACCAACTCGAATACGTAGGCGCCTGCTTGCTGCGGAACAACAGATAATAAAGGAGTGTGCGGGTCACCCGCTATTAATGGTACGTGAGGCCCTCTCACCTGTACCCACGTGAAGGTGCTGATGACACGATCATCCACGCTCGGCGTGCCGTCTAGCACGAATGGTTGGCCCACCCGGGTTGAGCCAAAGGCTGTAGGTGTGTGGGGCGTTTCCACCGCTCCAGATATGAGGGATTGGCTGGTGGCAGTTGGGGTGGGGCTGGCCTCTTGGGCTGCCGCACCCTCCGCGGTGGGTGTTGCCGTGGGGTTGGACGTGGAGAGTTCCACGCAGGCTCCCAGCAGCACGAACGACACCATGGCTATGGCTATGGACCGTAGTGACTTAAGCACCCTCTCACACCTCCGTTTTTTTGCAGCAGCACAAAGAACTCCCGGTTCCCCTTGTCACCTTCTATAGGTGATGGCCGTATGCCAAAGAACCGCAGCCCATGGCTGATGGCCCACACACAAAACCCACCCACCACCTGAGCGTGGACCAAGGGATCACGGACCACACCGCGTTTGCCCACCTGTCCCTTCCCCGCCTCAAACTGCGGTTTCACCAAGACAAGGGCATACCCGCCAGGAGACAGGTGCTCTAAGGAGGGAGGCAACACCAAGCGTAACGAAATAAACGACACGTCAGATACCAGCAAGTCCACGCGGCCCGGCAGTGCAAACGGCTCGCGGGCGTTAACTCGTTCCATCACCGTCACTCGCGGGTCGCCACGGAGGAGCTCGGCAAGCTGGCCGTAGCCCACGTCCACCGCGTAGACGTGCTTAGCGCCACGCTGGAGGAGGCAGTCCGTGAAGCCACCGGTGGAGGCTCCAACATCCAGAGCCGTCATGCCAGTCACATCAAGATTGAAAGACGCAAGGGCGCTGGAGAGCTTCACCCCGCCGCGGCCCACAAAGGGGGAACGCTCCTTCACCCTGAGTTGCGCGTCCGCTGCCACTTGGGAACCTGGCTTTTCCACGCGCTGTGTGCCAATGAACACCTCACCCGCAAGCAACAGGGCGCGAGCCTGATTCCGGGTCTCAGCCAGCCCCTGAGACACCAGGAGACTATCAGCCCGTTCCGACTTGCGCTTCTTATGTGTGTCTTCAGCCATTGTTTTTTTAAGGGACCCGTGTGCGCGGACTATTATGTGAATTGGCATGGCGCAGCCCGCTACGTCACGCAGTGCATTAGTACGTTTGACACGAACGAACGCCCACGATTATACTAGCTACTGCTTCGCGTATCCTACCAAATCCACTTTTAGAGAAATGATCGCCCGTGCCAAAACGGACGTGGCAACCAAAGAAACGACGTCGCATGAGGCGGCATGGTTTTGTAGCCCGGATGAGTTCCCGCGGCGGGATGAACCTGCTTGCGCGGCGTCGTCTAAAGGGCCGGCACCTGCTGACCGTGTGAGTTCTGCTGCTCATGACAAGGGCTCTACTGTGCAGGTCCCTTGGTCTGAACGCCGCCTCCGCCGTCAGCGGGACTTCCAAGCCCTGAGAGAGCAAGGTGTCTCTCGGGCTCATCACTTGCTGGTGCTCAGGACAACTCCAAACAAGCTTGCATATTCGCGGTTTGGCTTTGCCATAAGCCGCAGAGTAGCCCGCAAGGCGGTGGTGCGGAACAAGCTCCGGCGTAGGCTCCAAGACCTCGTGCGCCGTGCGCCGATGCAAGGCGGTTGGGATATGCTTTTCATTGCTCGCACTGCTGCACCAACAGCCACCTTTGATGAACTCCAGCAAGCGCTGGCCAACGTCATGGAGCGGGCAAATGGGCTGACACCGCCTGACGGTCCAGGGGGGAGGGAGTGATGAAGGGATTGGCTGTACGCCTGATACACTTCTACCAACATGCATTGTCGCCGTACGCCCCTGGCGCCTGTAGGTATACTCCCACCTGTTCTCACTACGCGGAAGAGGCCATCGCAAAGTATGGTGTCCTCGGTGGTTCCTGGCTGACCATCAAACGGTTGAGCAGGTGCCGCCCCCTTGGGGGTAAGGGATATGACCCTGTCCCTTAATTGAAGGGGTAGGACTTACTGATATAACGTACCGCGCTTGAGACAGATGTGTGCTCTGGCGCTGCAAGGAAGACGGAAAACGTGAAATTCGCTCTGTCACAGCGCGGCCGCAGGCTGATTGCCATGGCCCTTGGTTTCCCTCTGATTATCCTGCTGCTTGCTGCATGCACCGATGACCAGTTTAGCGCCAATTCCGGCTGGTCTGGCGTAACGGACGGCGGCCAAGATGTCTACGTGGGTTCTATAGAAGCCCAGATTGTTGCCTTTGACGCTGAAAGCGGGTCCCGGGTATGGGTCTTCCCTCCAGATAAAGATGACGGTAATGACACATTCCTTGCTATCTACAGTGCCGTGACGCTGTCCGGCAACACGCTCTATGTATCGGGGTACAACGGCAAGGTGTATAGCCTGGACATTGAGTCACAAGACATCATAGGCCAGTTTGAGATTGAGGGAGATGAACAGACCAAGAGCGTGGTCAGTGACGTGGTCATTGTTGACGGCAAAGCCATCTTTGGTGCTGCGTCTGATTCTGAGAACGGCCAGTTGTACGTCCTTGACGCTACAGAAATAGAACGGGAAATTTGCCGTTACCCGGAGACAGGGACCATCGGTAAGGTCTGGTCCACTCCCACGGTAGTGGACGGCATTGCGTACTTTGGTGATTTCAACCACTTCTTCTACGCGGTCTCTCTGGAAGACTTCTCCCTGGTCTGGTCTGCGCCCGTGGAACTGGACGGTTCCATTGGCTCTACGGCGCTTGTCGTAGACGGGACCATATACGTGGGCGCCTTTGACAGAAACTTCTATGCCATAGACGCTGCTACCGGCTCTGTGCGGTCATTGTTCACCGCAGACGGTTGGTTTTGGAGCGGAGTGGTTGCGGATGAGGAACGCCTCTACATTCCCAATATGGACGGAACGCTGTATGCGTGGGGCATTCAATCTGAGCGGCTTGAATGGACGTTCCCAACGGAAGGAGCTGCCCGTTCCACCCCGGTGCTTGTTGGTGACCGCGTTGTAGTCGCGTCGGACTCGCGTACTATGTATGTGCTGAACGCCATAGATGGAAGCCGTGAGTGGGGCTATGACCTGGGGGAGAAGGTACAGGCCCCGCTTATGGCTAAGGGTTCCGTCATATACATTGCAGACCGTGACCACAACATTTATGCCGTAGATATAGATGACCGGCGTCCCGTCCGGCCCTGGCCGGTTAGCACCAAGGACTAGGAGCAGAGCAAGCGTATGGAGTTGATTGGGCTTCTGTGGAATGAAGTTATCGTCAGACCGTTGACCAACGGCCTGCTGCTTCTGTACGTCGTCCTGTTCAGCAATTTGGGGTTGGCAATCATTGCCTTCACCTTCATCAGCCGGGTTGTTACCTATCCGCTGCACATCAAGCAACTCAAACAGACGCAGAAAATGAGTGCACTAGGGCCTCGGATGAAGGAGCTCAGAGAGAAGTTCAAGAGTGACCCGCGGAGGCAACAGCAGGAGACAATGAACCTGTACAAGGAGATGGGTGTGAGTCCCATCGGTTGCTTGGGTCCCTTGGTGCTTCAGATGCCCATATTCATCGGCTTGTTTTACGCAGTCCGCAACGTTGTGCCCTTCACGCCGGAGAACCTTGCGGGCCTTTCAGACATCCTCTATTCATGGCTCCCCGTATTGCATCGCGTTGTACCTGTGGAACGTGGCTTCTTGGGGTTGGACCTGGGTTTGAGCGTCAACAACGTCCAGGCCACCGGCGGGCTTTTGTCTGCGGTGCCGTACTACTTCCTGGCCGTTCTCTCTGGCGCCGGCATGTGGTTGCAGCAAAAGATGATGGCCCGCCCCGGCGCAGACCCACAGCAGGCCAGCCAACAACGGATGATGCTGTGGCTGCTCCCTGTATTCTTTATCTTTATCAGCGTTACTTTTCCAAGTGGCCTGGTGCTCTACTGGGTCTTCTCCACCTTGGTGGGGATTATCATTCAATACTTTGTGATGGGTTGGGGTGGTCTGCGACCAAATGCGCAAGCGGCGCAGGCAACATCCTCAGCCCCTGCGGTAGTGGAAGCTAAGGTGCTTCCTGCCGGAGAGGAGAGGGAAGGCGATGGAGAAAGACAGCGTAGTGATGACAGCCAAGACGGTGGAGGAAGCGATCGAAATCGCAATGCTCGAGCTCGACGCAGACCGCGAGGAGGTCGAAGTAGACGTCGTTAGCAAGGGCAAGGCTGGCATCCTCGGCATTGGGGGTGAGCCCGCCAAGGTACGTGTCACCCGCATCATGGACAGCGGCGGCGAGGCTGGAGCAGGGCTGCGAGCCGTCAATAAGATTATGAGGCTGATGGACGTGGAAGCTCAGGCCACCATCCGAACCTCCGGCTCAGGCCCTGAGGATCCCTCCATCATTGACGTGCAGGGAACGGACGCAGGTCTGCTCATTGGCCGCAGGGGAGAGACCCTCCAGGCCCTCCAGATCGTCGTCAACATGATGGTCAGCCGTGAGTTGGACCGGCGGACAACAGTCCTTGTGGATGTTGAGCAGTACCGGGTGCGGCGTCAACAGAACTTGGAGTCCATGGCGGAACGCATGGCGGAGCGCGTTGTTTCCAGCGGCAGGCCCATGAGCCTGGAGCCCATGTCCGCTGCTGACCGGCGCATTATTCACATGGCGCTGTCCTCCAATGGCAACGTTTCCACTGAAAGCTCTGGAGAGGGCCAGGACCGCAAGCTCACCATTAGCCCCGGCGGCAGCGTACCTGACGACGAATAACCGGCTTGCCGGCAGCCTGCCAAGGCGTGGAACCCCCGACTGTACTTATGAAGACTCCTTTTGAAACGAGCTCTCCCGGCCCTGCATCCTTGGACAGGGTGCATTTGACGCTGGCAGCGCCACTGCTGGTGTTGCTTGCGTCAACATTTGTCACCTGGGTCTGGCGTGCGCTGGGATTGCCCGGTACAACTGGCGGTGTTTCTCCGCCGGCGGCCCTGATGATACTTGCAGTTGTGTTCGGCGGTATCTACGCCACCCAGCGCCGGTTGCCGATAAGCCTCTTCACCTGGTTCCCCGCTGGCCTCGCCGGGATTGTCCTGCTAGGTCAGATACTGGCCACTGAAGTAGACACGGACACATCGCTCTACACTGGGCTGGCCATCTTCCCTATTGTTTTTGTTTTTGTCCTGGTGGTGAGCATGGCTATCTCCAAATCGGGCGCTCAGTACGGAGTGGCCTTTGCAGCCATCATGCTCATAGCCCAGCAGGCGCATACTTTTACGTTATTTGCCTTTGACTCCAGCGGCCCCGTGACCGCCGCAACGCTGCTAACCTTCGTTGCGGCCGCGCTTGCCGTCTTAGAGATTGGCCTCCTGTTGGTATTGGTCAACCGGCTGCTTCTGGACTCCACCAGTTCTATTAACCGCACATCCATAGCGTTGGTTGTGCTGGTGCTGCTCCATGGCCCGCTTACAGGGTGGGAACAACCGCTGCGTTCAGATGGAGACCTGACCTTTCGTGCGTACCTGGGCTGGGCCTCTACATGGATTTTGCTGGCGGGCTTCGCTATGAGTGCAGTCACCATTTTCTCCAGGCTGCGGCGTTCCTGGTTTTTGGAATC
>JAQBVZ010000053.1 GCA_027625205.1 Chloroflexota bacterium | reverse complement strand
CATGGAGTGGCTTGTGGTCAGCCCTGACCGCATGACAGATGAAATGGTCAACATCAGGTTGCGCCTCTACTCCTTCCCTGAAATTTATGAATCCATCAAGCGGGTATACAACATTGGAGGGGAGTGGGCGCCAGCCCGTTCAGTCTATACAGAGGAGCAGCTCCAGGCCCTCAAAGTGCCAACCTTGGTCTATTGGACGGACAAAAACCCTGGCATCAGCCCTGCCTATGGTGAATATCTGGCGGGCATACTTCCAGGCGCCAAGTTCTTCAACCAACTTGACTGCGCTCACTGGCCCCAGTGGGAGAAACCTGAAGAGCACGATCAAATCATCATCGACTTCATCAAAGGCGGTTAAGAGCGCAATATGGCAAATGAGTACCTCAGCCTCATCAGAAACATCCCTGACTTTCCAGAGCCGGGAATTATGTTTCGTGACATCACGCCACTCCTCCAAGACGCGGACGCCTTCCGTAGTGTTATCCAGGACATGAGCGCGCCCTTCCGGGACCAGGGAGTCGACCAGGTAGTGGCCATTGAAGCCCGGGGCTATCTTCTAGGCGCACCCATGGCCGTGGAGCTAAGCACAGGCTTCGTGCCTATCCGCAAGGTAGGCAAGCTTCCGTTCCACACCATCAAAGCTGAATATGCGCTGGAGTACGGCGAGGCCATCATTGAAATGCACAGGGACGGCCTGGAAAAGCACCACAAGGTACTCATAGTGGATGACGTGCTGGCAACCGGCGGCACGCTGAACGCCACCATCACCCTCGTGGAGCAGACCGGGGCCACCGTAGCAGGCATCGCGGTGCTGATTGAACTGCCCGCCTTAGGCGGTAGAGCTAAGCTCGGTGACTATCCCTTTTTCTCGCTCTTTACCATGTAGCGCATGGAGGCTTGCCCGCCTCCCACCTGGGGCGTAAAGTTGTCAAATATTCGCCGGTATATCGACGGTTAATGACGATGTGATCCGTTTTATGAAGGAGGAAGTAATGGAACGCACACTTAGGCCGGAACGTTTGGGGTACCTCTCTTTTCTGGTCAGGGACATCAAAATTTCAACTGAGTTCTTTGAGAAGTTGGGCCATTTGGAAGTAAGTGAGGAGCGTGACGGGAAGGTCTTCCTCCGCGGCGGCATGCAACACCACTGGATTGTCCTCCAGGAATCAGACAACCCTGGTCTTGAACGCGTGGCCATGGAGATGGGCAGCAGGAAAGAGTTGGACGCAATGGAGGAACGGCTGAAGTCCCAAGGTATTAAGTATGAGAGTGGTGACGGCTTCGAAGCCGACCGTGTGAGCCAATATCTCCGCTTTAATGACCCCGCTGGAAACCCGTTGGAACTTTACTCTGACATGGTCTCTTATCCCATGCCACCGCAACCCCGGTATGTCAGTTTAGAGGATATCCAACACCTTGTACTGTTCGTGGATGACATCTTCTCATGCCATGATTTCTACACCCAGGTACTGGGGCTACGCACCTCAGATTGGAATGAGCACAACACCGTGTTCATGAACTTCCGCAATGGCTGGCATCACGGATTGGGCATTGGGGCGGGACGCACAGAGAAGCAGGGCATCAGTCACCTCTGCTTCCTACCCACTGATATGGATGACGTCATGCGGGCTAGGGCTGCCGTTATGCGCGCGGGTCTGCCCATCACCAGTGACATACTCCGTCACGGCGCCTCCGGTTCCTTTGGGTTCTACTTTGCGGGGCCGGATGTACCGGTGGAGTTCAGTGTGGGTGCTCGGCGCTTTGCTGAGGATGAAGAACACACCCCGCGCAGGCTTATACGCACACCTACCGTCTCAGACGTCTTCCAGGTGGGCTTAGAGGAGTTGGAGCTTTCCTTCCAGGACAACCCAGACGCGTGGTCTGATATTGAGTCGGTTGCTGGTCTCCGTAAGGCCAACGTCCCTCCCAAGACGTACCAGGCCGCTGAAGACTCGCAAAAAGTAGGGAGCTAGGCTCCAAACAATAGCTGCGATCAAAAAGGGCGCTTCCTGAGGGAGCGCCCTTTTTTATACGTTACGAGGATACTGGACTCACTCTAGAGTGAGCGCCACCTTCCCTTTCACCTTCCTGTCCTCAATGTAGCGATGAGCCTCCGCCGCCTCGTGCAGGGGCCACGTGCGGTCCAGCGTCGCCCTAAGGTCACCTCGGCTGAGCATATATAGCACCCGATTGAACTCATCACGCGTGATCATATTCGCGTACACACCAATGATGCTCTGGTTCCCAAACCATAGCCGTGGGACTGTAATTTCCGCTGTTCGCACCCCGGAAGCCACGCCATAGGTCAGTAACCGCCCGCCCATCTTGAGGCATTCTAGTGACTGGTTGAATACATCACCGCCAACACCATCCACCACCGCGTCCACGCCCTCTCCGCCGGTGAGGCGTTTCACCTCGTCCACGAGGTTCTTGGTCGTGTAGTTGATTCCATGGTCCAGCCCGTACCATTTGGCCCACTTCAGCTTCTCATCCGTACTTGCCGTGCCAATGACCGTGGCTCCAAGGTGCTTGGCAATCTGTACCGCACCGATCCCGACACCACTCGCCGCCGCCTGCACCAGCACCGTCTCACCAGGTTGAATGTTGCCGCGTGACACCACCGCCTCCCACCCCGTGGTGAACGGCGCGCTGATGACTGCCGCATCCGCCAAGGATAGGTTGTCCGGCACCTTGAAAACCCTCTCAGCAGGTGCGGTCACGTACTCCATATAGGTGTGGGCCAAGTCCCAGGCCAGCACCCGGTCACCCTTGGCAAAGCCCTCCACACCGGGGCCTATTTCCTCCGCAACGCCCGCACACTCATATCCGGGAATATTGGGGAGTGACACCCCCGGCGGCAAGGGGAAAACGCCCTTCCGTCGGCCAATTTCGCTGAAATTCACGCCCACGGCGGCGGCCTTGATGAGCACTTCGTCTTCGCCAACGGTCGCATCCGGAACATCCTCATAACGCAGGACGTCCGGGCCTCCTGTTTCGTGGTATCTGACCGCCTTCATCACTTCCTCCCGTCAATCAAACATTGATGGCCATTCATCCTGAGCCTAGCTAAGGACAAGTGGCCCTATTGCCAGACTTCTTACCGGGGGAATGCGTCCTTCAGCCCGCCGTCCACCGGAATCATCGCTCCTGTCGTCTTCGCAAATTTGTCGCCTGCAAGCAAGAGCGCCGCCTCCGCCACATCCTCACCCGTCACCGGCAACTGCAACAGATTACGCTGCCTGTAGAAGTCCTCCAAATCGTCTTCCTTGATCCCGTGGGCCGCTGCCCGGCCTGCCCTGAGTTCCGGCGACCACAGGTTGGACCCTCTGAAGATTGCGTCCGGGTTGATGATGTTGACCCTGATATTGAACTCGCCGTTCTCTATCGCCAGCACTCGGGCAAGTTGGGCCTCCGCCGCCTTGGACGCACTGTAGGCTCCAAACTCCTTGCCAGGAGAGGGCACGTTCTTGGTACCTACAAATATGATGCTGCCGCCAGTATTCTGCTCCCTGAGTAATTTCACTGCCTCACGAGATACCAGGAAATGGCCCGTGGCATTGATATCCATGGACTGCTGCCAATCTTCCAGGCTCAGCTCATGAATCTGGCCCACCCTGGCTATCCCAGCGTTGGACACCACAATGTCCAGGCCGCCGTAGGTCAGGCGGGCAGTTCTGAACGCTGCGGCCACCGCCTGCTCATCCGTCACGTCCAACTGGCACGCAATCGCCCGTTCGGGACCATTGGCCGCCACCAGCTCATCAGCCACCTGTTGCGCAGCGGCAATGTCCACATCGGTCACAATGACATGTGCGCCAGCCGCCACCAACCGTTGCGCAATGGCCCGGCCAATGCCGTTAGCCGCTCCGGTCACCAGCGCCACGCGGCGTGCCAGGTCACGTTCCGGCGGAGCCAACGTCAGTTTATAGAGCTCCAGCGGCCAATATTCAGCGTCGTAGGCGTCTTTAGGCATCAACGACATATAGTCGCCAGAGGCCTGGGCATCCCCAATCACACCAATCGTATGGTGGTAGATATCTGACGTGATGAGATTGGCCAGCATGTCGCGGCCGGTCGTCCACATGCCAATGCCGGGGAGCAGGACCACACGCGGGTACGGGTCCAGCATGTCCACACCCTCCGGGCGATGCTGGCCAAACCAGGCTGCGTACTCATTGGCGTAGGCATCCACCCCTTCATGCATAGCGCGGAGCACCTGCGTTACGTCCTCAGGGTCATCCACGTCTAGCCACAAGGGCTGGCGTTTGGTCTGTATGAGGTGGTCCGGCGTGGCCGGACCAATGGCGCTCAGTTCCTTACCACGTTGCGCGTTCACAAGGTCCAACACGTCTTTGGAGTCATCGAAGCGCAGCAGCATCCGCTGGCGCTGGCCCATCAGGCCCCGGAGAGTCGGCGCCACCGCAGCCGCCACCTGGCTGCGCCGGTCAGCGTCCACCCACTTGCCCGTGATCCCGCCAAAGACAGACTGTCCGGCGGCGCGCTTGGCGGAGAACTCCTCAGCCTTGGACACCAGTTCAATATGCATGTCGTAAGCTTCTTTGGCCGTGTTCCCCCAAGTGAACAGGCCGTGGTTCATCAACACTACTCCTTTTGCCCTAGGATTGCCCAAAGCAGCCTGAGCAACCTCCTTGGAGAGCAAGAACCCTGGACGCCGGTAGCCCACTATCGCCACGTCGCGCCCATACACAGTGCCAAGCACCTCGGCTGCCCGCGAACTGTTGGTCAGCGACAGTATTGCGTCCGCATGAGTGTGCGCCACACTGTTGTGCGGCAGGAACGCATGCAGGAGCGTCTCAATTGAAGGCCTGGGCACGCCGGACTCGGTCAGACACAGCTCTAAATAGGCCACCATGTCCTCATCGGACATACCCTCCCGTACAAAGAGGGGCAGTACGTCCTCAAGGCGGACCGCCGGGAAATGCTTGCGCTCAATGCTCTTCATATCGGAACCGGAGCCTTTAATGCGCATCACGCGGCGTGTACGGCCTCTGAAGTCTGGCTCATCCAGCTTCATTGAGGTATTCCCGCCACCCCAGACCACCAACTTGGAGTCGGCCCCAATGAGGCGACTCTGGTACACCAGCAGGTCTAAGTCATCCTTGCCAGTTGCTTCTTCATCGGACCAAAGGTTCTGCATATACCCCCCTCGTAGACGCCTGGAATGGTAGGGAGACGGCAGGGGAGAGTCAAGCAGAGAGGTCACCTAGCTAACCTGCAGCCCGGCCATACCTATCCACGCTTGACGCGTTTCTGACCCTGTGCTAGCGTCGTTTACATAGGCAAAGACGGAGACGAGTAGCTGGGTATCGACGCACAGCGAGCCGGGTCAGGTGGAAGCCGGCGCGTACAGCCTGGGTGAATATCCCTCCTGAGCCGCTGGCTGAAAGACCGTAGTGGTCAAGTAAGCCTTGCCGGAACGGCCCCCGTTAACAAGGCTAGGGCGTGATAGCGCCCACAGAGTGTCCCTCGATATAGTCGTGGGGAAACAGGGTGGTACCGCGGGAACCGTAATGGCCCGTCCCTCATTGGGGCGGGTTTTTTTATTTGCCACCGCATGTGCCCTTGGTATGACGCTTAATTGGAGAAGTGCAGCGTAATGGAAAACGTAACAATCTACGACACAACCCTCAGGGATGGTACGCAGATGGAGGGGATCAGCCTCTCCGTGGGCGATAAGCTCAAAGTGGCTGCTAAGCTGGACGAGCTTGGCGTTCACTTCATTGAAGGCGGCTGGCCGGGCAGCAATCCAAAGGATGCTGAGTTCTTCAAACAAATACGCAGCCTTGGCCTGAAAAACTCCACCCTCACCGCTTTTGGGAGTACCAGGAAGGCAGGTGGGACAGCCCAGACCGACGCCAACCTCAAAGCGCTGTTGGACTCTGAGGCGCCCGTCATCACCCTGGTGGGTAAGTCCTGGGACATGCACGTAGAACAGGTGCTGGAGACCTCTTTGGAGGAGAACCTGGCCATGGTGCGCGACTCCATCACCTTTCTCCGTGAGCGTGGAAGGCGCGTTATTTTCGATGCTGAGCACTTTTTCGAC
>JAQBVZ010000052.1 GCA_027625205.1 Chloroflexota bacterium | reverse complement strand
CCCCGCCTGCGACGGCCCCGCCCTTTGCGAGACCGACACCATGGACACCTTCGTGGACTCATCATGGTACTTCCTGCGGTATACCAGCCCCCACACGACTGACACGCCCTTCAACGACACCGCTGTGCATGACTGGTGCCCTGTTAACCAGTACACCGGTGGCGCTGAGCACGCGGTGATGCACCTGCTCTACGCCCGCTTCTATGTGAAGGCGTTGCGGGACCTGGGATTTGTCCGTTTTGATGAGCCCTTCACCCGGCTCTTCAACCAGGGCACCATCCTGTCCGGCCACGCCAAGATGAGCAAGAGCCGGGGCAACGTGATTGCGCCGGATGACTACGTGAAGATGCTGGGCGCGGACGTGGTGCGTCTCTACCTGATGTTCATTGGCCCGTGGGAGGGCGGCGGCGACTGGAGCGACACTGGCATCAACGGCATGGCGCGCTGGGTGAACCGGTTATGGGACTTGTGCCTGCGGGACGTATCGCGCTTACCTAAGGCAGACGGCTCCGCAGACCGGGACGTCACCCGCGCGTTGCACAAGACCATCCGCAGGGTGGTCAATGACGTGGAGCGCTTCAAGTTCAACACCGCGTTGGCAGCCATGATGGAGTTCACCAACGAAATCACGCCTGCTTATGACACTGCCACGGTGTCGCTGACTCTCTGGCGTGAGGCCATTGAGAAGCTGCTGCTGCTCCTGGCGCCCATGGGCCCGCATATCACTGAGGAGCTATGGGAACGCACAGGCCACACCGGCAGCATCCATGCCCAACAACTCCCCACCTGGGATGACACCCTGACCGCTGAAGAAGAGGTCACGTTGGTTGTGCAGGTCAACGGCAAACTGCGTGACCGCATCATGGTGGCGGTTGGCATCAGTGAAGAGGACGCAAAGCAAGCTGCCTTGGACAGCCCTCGCATACGCCCTTACATAGACGGCAAAGATGTGGCCAAGATCATTTACGTGCCCGGTCGCGCCCTCGTCAGCGTGGTTGTTAAGGGCGGATAGCAGCGTATTTCTCGCTTATCCTTCAAGAGCCTCAGAACGACTGGAACAAAGAGACGCTGACTTGGAGTAAACTCCCCTCACTTGAGCGGCTATCGCTCAGATTGAGGAGGCAGCTATGTCTATGTACTTCGGTTGGCGCGGCACGGTCGGCATCGTGAAACCCAGCTATCGCCCCCACGCTTTGCAAGACTTTATGAACCTTGTGCCTGATGGCGTCGCCGTCATACCCAACCGCCTGGGAGCACGCGAGGGCAGCGACCAGGAGTTCGAGCGCCTGGGGACCATAGTTGAAGAACGGGTCGCTGAGCTCGTGGACGTGGGCGCGGATGTCGTTGTCATCAGCGGTACGCCCATCACCACCACCACCGGAGGTCTTGAGGGTGACGCCAAGCTCCGGGCAGACCTGGAGAAGAAGCACGGCGTTCCCATCCTCACAGCCACCCAGCTGGCAGTCGACTCTTTTCACGCCTTGGGTGTGAAGCGCATGCTCATCATCGACTACATCGCCGACCAGGTTGTCAGAGGCAAATTCGCGCAACTTTTCAGGGACGCTGGGTTCGAGGTCACCGACCACGAATTCTTCACTCTTGAAGGCTCAGGCGTGCCTTTCGGCGACTTGGGGAAGATACCGCCCCAGGAGGTGTACGCTTTCGCGAAGAAGGCGTACCTGAACACTCCGGACGTGGACGCTATCTACCTTTTGGGCTCCGGCTGGCGCGTGCTGCCGATAGTGGAGGTGCTGGAGAACGATGTGAACACCACGGTGGTGACCAACCTCAGCCACGAGCTGTGGGGTATCCGCAAGCAGCTACACATCGACGAGCCGTTGGAAGGCTATGGCCGCCTTCTCCGTGAACTGCCCTAAGGCGTGACAAGAAATTCCTGACTTGAAGGGGGACGCATGATTCTCGTGACTGGCGGACTCGGATTCATTGGCCTACACACCGTGCGGCGCTTGCTCGACATGGGCGAGGAGGTGGTTGCCACCTACCATCGTGCGTGGGCCGCGCCGTCGTTCCTTGAGAGCGAGTACGGCAAGCGGGTCCACGTGGAGCAGATGGACCTGACCAACCCCTACACCATCTTCCAGGTGGGCTCCAAGTACAACATCACGGGGATAGTCCACCTGGTTGTGCCCCCGTTGGGAGCATCGCCGCCGTCAGAGCAGTACCGGATCAACACTGTGGCGCTGTACAACGTGCTGGAGGCCGGGCGGCTCTGGAGCGTCAAGCGCGTGACCATCGCTAGTTCTGTCGCCGTGTACTCTGGCGAGACGGCGGGCCCCTTCAGAGAGGACATGAAACTTCGCATTCAAGCTGACAACACCACGGAGGCGTTCAAGAAGGCGGAGGAGACCATGGCGCTGTTCTATGGCTCCGCCACGGGGTTGGACGTGGTGTCGGCACGAATAGCCTTCATCTTTGGCCCCATGTACAACAAGCAGCGGCGGCTGCGCCACGTACCCATGACGTTCATACAGCAGGCGTGTCGCGCAGCTGTCGACGGTAAGCCCTTCGACCCCGATTTCCTGCCGGAGAGCGGCTTCTCCGAGGGTATGGCGATGGACTTCACCTACGTGAAGGACACTGCGCTTGGGTTGGCGACGCTCCAGACGGCGGGATCGTTGCCCAACCGCATCTACAACGTGAGCATTGGTCAGGCCACGACGCTGCGAGAGGTAGTGCAGGCTATCCAGAAGGTGCGCCCTGATGCCCAGATACCGCTGAATGATGGCACGCCGCCTGGAGTGCGACCGAACCCGTATCTGGATATCGGGCTACTTCAAAAGGACACGGGGTTCAAGCCTGAGTACGGCCTTGAGGGCGGCATCGCCGACTATATGACGTGGCTGGAGCACAACGCGGAGTAAGGCTTCTCTCGTCATTGCGAGATCCGGCTTGCCGGGACGTGGCAATCTGGTGGAAGGGGGGAGCGTTGGCTCTTCCCACCCACCCGTCCAGATGCCTTGTTTGGGTAAAGGAAGGAGGGACACCCTCTTTCAATCTCCCGGCAGAGGGGTGTCCCCTCTGCGCTCCCCTTAGACAGGAGGGCGCAAAGCTACCCCACCCCTACAAAATGATGCTGACTGCGCCGTGGTCCCAGAGGCCCTCTAGGTCCAGCACTGCACGGCGGTGTCGTATCTTCAGGTCGCCGTTCTCACGCGTGAGGGTGTAGAGGTACTTGCCCACATAGGGCGCAACCTGCCCCATGCGTATGCGATATACGATGAACGACGCCGTCACTTGGAGGTCATCGCCCTCAGCGCCGGTGACGCGGATGTTGGATATCATCCGCCGTGTGCGGGAGTAGGGGTACTCGCGGTAAGCGTGGCGACTCAGCAGACGCTTTACTCGCCCCGTCAGGCGCGTCATATCGTCGTCAATCAGCGCCAGGTGAGGCTCAGGGTAGCCTTCCGGGAAGTCGGTTGTTGGGACGAAGTACGTGCCGTCCGCTGTGAACAGCGTTAGCCATTCCTCAAGCTGCCAATCGTCCAGCAGCGCCGCCTCGTTGTAGAGGAATTGCTCAATCTCGTGTTGAAGCTCCATGCTTGTGGGTGGGGCTTTTTTATTTTGTACCATGATGGTCTCCTTCAGGCAGGGAGGTGGTCGTTCTCACCAGCCCACCCCGAACGTTTTTGGAGTGATATGCGGGGGGACACCCCCGTACCCCTCGGCAGAAGGCTCCGTCCTCTGCACTCGCTACTCCTAGCTGGATGCCGACTTTGTCAGGTCATGCATGTTGCGCGCCTGGGGGAGGCCCAGCATGTCAGCCTGCCACTGTCGCCAGAAGGCCCGCATCTGTAGCTCGTCGTCTGGCTTGGGAGCGCGGTCCATCCCCTTAGAGAGGTCGTTCCACTCCACCTCAGTGGCCGCGTAGCCCAGTTGGCTGGACTCCAATGCTTCCAGGTCATCCGGACTAGCGAACCCACCTGGGCCCTGGAACAGTGGAATCTCATTGATGCGTGCCTGCTGCTCCTCCGCTGATTCGTTCTTGGGCACTATGGCCCAGCCTGTGATTTCCATCAAACCTGGGGACACGGGCCAGATGGTGCGGAGCGTGGTTTTCCCTACGAAGACCATGTTGGGGTAGACCAGGAAATTAACGCGACCTGGCGCCCAGTCCTCTCGTTCCTCGCCGTAACGGTGGACTTGCTGTGCTTTCACCTTGTCCAGACGCACCTTTACATCGTCTGTGAAGTGGTCAATCACGCCGCCGTACTGGCCTGCGCTTCGCTCTCTGCCTGAGAACGCGCCGTGGCCGTGACCAATGTCCATGCCCCAACTCCGTCCCTTGGGTTCAGTCATGCTGACGCCCTGGTCCTTGAGGTATTGCATGTATGACTGGTGGGTGGTTGGCACGTGGTATCCGTCAACGCTGTTCTCCACCAGGAGCTTCCAGTTGGCGCGGATGGCATAGCGCACTGGGCCGGGCAACACGCGGATGCCCCCCTCCGTCTGGTCTATGACAATGTCCAGGAAGACCTTCACGTCACCCAAGTAAGAGTCTAGGCTTTGGGCGTTGCGGTCAAAGCAGGCAAAGTAGAAGCCCCTGTACTGCTCAACCAGGGGCGGCTGCATCAACCCCAGCTCTGACTGGTCAAAAGCGGGTGCATAGCCCTCCTCATCCGGCACGCCAATGAGGTCACCTTTGTTGTCGTAGGTCCAGCCGTGGTAGAAGCACTGGAAGGCCGCGGCGTTGCCGTAGTCCTGGCGACAGACCATAGCTCCACGGTGACGACAGGTGTTCAGGAAGGGGCGCAGCTTGCCGTCCTTGCCGTGCACGAAGAACATGGGACGGTTTGCCACGCGACGACGGATAAAGTCGCCGGGGTTAGGCAATTCAGACTCGTGGCCTACGTAGACCCACGAGCGGTCAAAGATACGCTCTTGCTCCAGGCGCTGAATCTCCTCAGAGGTCATTGTGGAACGGTGGACTCTGAAGAGCCCCTGTTCCGGATCATCCATGATGAGTTGATCGAGTTCCATGGCTTTCTCCCTGCGACCCCGTTCATGGGGAGGCAACACGAGACATCATCATCGTACATCTGGTGACTGTGGGGTTCAAGGAAACAGTCGTATTACTGATGGTAGCCTGTAATCATCACATCGTTGCCGATGGTGGCGACTGACACGTCGCGCAGGCGTAGAGCGTCCGTTAACCGTTGCGCGCCATGGCCGCCGACGGGCGTGGGCGCTTCAGCGCCGCCTATCACCACGGGCGACACGCAACCTACCACTTTGTCCACAGCTCCAAGATCAAAGAGCGCGCCCAGGAGAGTGTTGCCGCCTTCCACCAAAACACTGGTGACGCCACGCTGTCCCAGGAGTTGCAGCAGCGCCTGGAGGTCCACACGGCCGTCGTCCCCAGGCAGCGAGACCACCTCCGCGCCGGCGTCGACAAGCAAAGGGTAGTCGTTGGCAGTGCCTTCAGCAACGGCCACCAGCGTCCGGCCGGGCTCAGCCAACATGCGGGCGGTGGCTGTCATACGCCCATTGCTGTCCACCACTACGCGCAGGGGCTGGCGCTCCGGCGGCTCAGGCACGTCACGCACCGTAAGCTGGGGGTCGTCTTGAAGGGCGGTCTGTATACCCACCATGATGGCGTCGCACTCAGCACGTAGGCGATGGACTTCTCGCCGCATCTCCGGCCCGGTGATCCACTGAGACTCGCCGGTGGACGTGGCAATCTTGCCGTCCAGGCTCATGGCGAACTTGGCTACGACGAATGGTAAGCCGGTTGTGGTGTGCTTGGTGAAGGCCTCGATGACCTGCTGCGCCTCGTGTTCATGGTCGCCAACGGTGACGCGTACGCCCGCCGCTTTCAGCGCGACGACGCCTTTGCCGTTGACGTTAGGGTTGGGGTCAAGTGTGGCGATGTGCACTTCAACAATGCCAGCCTGGATGATGGCGTCAGTGCAGGGGGGCGTGCGTCCCTGGTGGGCATGGGGCTCAAGAGTCACGTACATGGTCGCGCCGTTGGCTTTGTCACCCGCCTCTTGCAGCGCGATGACCTCCGCATGAGGGCCGCCGGGCGGCTGTGTGAAGCCACGCCCCATAACCTGGCCGTTCTTAACCACTACCGCGCCTACGGCAGGGTTGG
>JAQBVZ010000051.1 GCA_027625205.1 Chloroflexota bacterium | reverse complement strand
ATCCACGTGTTGTACGCCTTGGCAAAGGCCACTTGATAGTCTGGGTCTTTGATAAAACCCAGGAAGAGGCCCATGGAGGGATAGAGCACCGTGGCCTGCATGTCACCCTTTTGTAACGCCTGCTCCCAGTCTTCTGTGCGACTGGCGCCACCGCGGTAGAGCCTCCGCCCCAGATAGCGGTCCCAACCGTCCAGCGGAAGCAGCCCGCCAGGGCCGGACGAGCCAGAGCGGAACTCCTTGTAAGGCTGTTCCAAATACTCATGTATCGCGGATGAATTTTCGCCAATATGGCCATCGCCGTCTATGGCCCGAATCGTGGGCTGGGTCATGGCCTCTCCAACTACGGTGCCTTGGCCGCATAGTAGCAGGGGGATAGGAGCCCTACAAGCTGAGATTTAAGCACTACGGAACGCGGGCCACCAGCAGGCCGTAGCTCAACACGCCACGCTGTACCAAATCTCGTATCGTGGCCCTGATGCTTTTGGCCTGGTCCACAATATTCATGTCCGCTGCAACTTTGCCAAGTTTGACCGCTAACTCTGCCATCATCAGTTTGCCCATGATGTCTCTGGTGAAGTTGCCCGCTGTCTCCGGCAGGTCCTCACATTGCTCCACAATGAACCCTTCCTCTTCAATCAACGCCCGATAACCACTTAGGGGTAACGCACCACCCACACAGCCTGCGACGGCCAGCAGGCTCTGCAGTTCAGATGGAAGCTCACCGCTCACGGTAACGTCTGTCATGGCAATGCGACCACCCGGTGCAAGCAGACCCTTTACATGCTGCAAAGCGCGGGCTTTGTCCGGCAGGATGGAGAGCACGCATTCCGCTACGGCCACGTCGAACTGTGTGTTGCCGAGTGGGGCTTGAAGGATGTCGCCCAGCACAAAGGTTACGCGGTCGCTCACGCCTTGCCGTTGGGCAAGCGCGCATCCCGCTGTCACTCCCTTCTCCTCCAGGGTCACACCTGTAACGGTGCTCCGAGTGGTGACGGCGAGATGTACGGCGGAAGTGCCTAGCCCAGAGCCGATGTCCAAGACCTGAGAGTTTGGTCCTACGCCCGCTGATTCAGCCAAACGACTGGTGAGCTTCAGCCCGCCTGGGTGCCAGGAGTCTCCCAGCAACCAGCCGGCCATGGGGTGGCCGTACGATACGGCGCAGCACGATTGTATCTCCGTCTCAGCTAACATTTGCCATCCCAACTGGCTCTCCACAGGGATGTTGTGGGTACACTCGACTTCGGGCCGCCCGTGCTTCCATGGTCTGCTTCAACTCCTGTAGATGCCCATGGATCATGCGCTTAAGCTCTGGCCTCACTACCAGCACGCTAACAAGCCAGCCAATTACCGACCCCGACATGGTGAACTCACTATTGTAGTGAAGACGTGTGCAGCCACCTTCGTCCTCCAGATCGAACCGGTCACGCATTGAGGCCATAGGGCCTTCAACGGTATTGAATTCTATCCACTCAGGCTGCTGGGAGGTCACGTACTCCACAGTGCGGTATATTTTGGGACGCCAGAACAGTCCCTTGCCCGGCGTATGAAATTCGCAGAGCACGCCATTATCGTCACGGCGGAGCACCTTGGATGAGCCCTCGGAGCCAGGAGCTGAGGCATCGAAGGCAGTCAGTACTTCAAATGCAAGCCGACGGTCCGCATGGATATGCAGCTCCAGCGCGGCGCGTACGGGTATCCGCCACCAGTTCCCCATGTCGCTAGCCTCCGTTGGCCTTGGCTGCTTTACGCTCAAAACGTACGCGGGCCCGCTCCAGCTTCATGGTGTCACGCACCTCTTCACGATAGCCCACATTATTGTAGGCACAGAATGGAATCATCCTGCCGTCCGGCGCAATGATCTCCACGCAGCGCTTCATTACCTTCTTCACGTCAAAGGTGTAGGCGTCTTGGAAGTCTTTGATGCTGATGGCAAAGATGAGTTTGGCCAGGTCATTGTTGTTTATGGCCAGGTCTATGTTGCAGGTGGCGCAGGTGAACTGGTCAGCCAGGGTATCGGTGCCGGTGACCGCAGTTGCAGACCACAACTGCTCAAGTGCGTGCTTCACGTCGTCCGTGGGGTCAGGCCACGTCCGGTTGGTGATGTAGTCCAGATAGTCGTCCACATTGAGCACCCTGGGCAGAGGGATAACCTCGTCACCATCCACGTAGGCGTAGGTAATGGACTGGCAACCAGGGTTACAGCACGGCACGGGCACAAAGTCGCTCTTGAGGAACAGGCCGTCCGTCTGCTCAGCAATACGCCCGACCACTTCAGGAATAGTCACACGGTCCAGCGGATCAAAGTCCAGGTGCCGTCCAGTGTGGGTGACAGGTTGGAAAATCACGCCCCGTACTGCTGGATGCTTTAGGCCAAATTCCACCAACGGGCCAACTTCATGCTCGTTCACACCCCGTTCCACGGCAGCGACGATGACGGTATGCAGGTCAAGCTCCGCCAGGCGGTCCAGAGCAACCAACTTTTCCTTCAGCAGAGGCTCACCCCTGAGTTTGACGTAGGTCTCATCCTCCAAGCCGTCAAATTGGAGGTAAATCATGGGCTCTTCCGCAGCAAGCTGGCGCGCCCACTCCGGGTCTTCCGCAATGCGGCGGCCATTGGTGTTCACCATGACGTGCTGGATGCCCTTTGCCTTCGCCATCCGAATCATCTCGAAAAGCTGTGGGTGAAGGGTGGGCTCTCCTCCGCTGAATTGCACCACTTCAGGGTCGCCCTCTGTACGTACGAACTGGTCCAGCATGAAGCTGACCTGGTCCAGCGTGAGGTTGTAGCCGGGTCCTGCGTCCGCAAAGCAGGTGGGGCACGCCAGGTTACAGCCCGTATTCACTTCAATCAGTGCAAGGCAGGTATGTTGCTGATGCTCCGGACAAAGGCCGCAATCATGGGGGCAGCCTTCCACCACCGCCGTGGTGAATTCCAATGGGATGGTCCCCGGCTTGTTGTACTTCTGCGAACTGAGGTAGCCCTCAGCGTCTGGAGAAATCAATGCCTCAAACAACCCGTGCTCAGGGCAGCGCTTCCGCATGATGACCCGGCCTTCTTTGATATGAATCTGCGCATCAATATCACGCTTGCACACCGGACAGATGCTCCGAGTTAGCTCGTGGACGACAGAGTCAGCGGTGCGCTTTTGGGGAACGGCGCTACGTTTCTGCATTGGTCAGGTCCTTTCAGCGTGCAAAGTATCGGCCACCGAATCCCTCTTACCCTTCGTAAAGCTCAGTGTCAGGGTGGAAGTCAGACCACGAGAACCAGAAGGCGGCAAAGGCGGGCAAGCGCTCAAGGCGCCGTCCCTGGAATTCACCCTGCTCTGCCTGACCGGAGAACTTGTTCCATATGGTGCCCGTCTCCAGGTCACGCATGAACAACGTATCCTCCATCTGCTCAAAGGTCAGTACCCGACCGTCAACAGTCCTGCCAAACAGCCCCGTGGCCACTGAAGAGGTGTCCAGCGTCGCAACCACGGGCTGGCCGTCAAAGCTGTCATTGAGGACAGGAGTCTCCTCCAGGTACCGAAAGGGGAACGCCTTCTGGGTACGCTCATTGACCACGCCCAGCACCAACTCCTTGCTGGTTAGCCGCCCGTCCTTGTTGGACTCCCCAATGACGCCGGTGCTGCCGCTTCGGTAGTACCCACCGTAAGGGTCGCCACTGCTCCACCTGAAGCCCTTGTCCAATGCAAGAGTCTCTGGGTGCTGCCGCGTCCACTCACCCCAGGTGGTGAGCTGCACTGGGAGTATTTCCAGCGCTGACCCCGTCAACGGACCGTTTACGCCCTCTCCAATGAACTGGCTCCACAGCGTTTCAGTCTGGTGGTCATACATGACCAACGCATTCATGATGAGCTTGCCAGACACGCCGAAGGTCAACTCCTGTCCCTCAATCTCTCGGGCGTAGACCACGCCCGTAAAACAGAGCGGTCACCAGGTAACCGCAATCGGCACTCCTCCCACCGTATCGTTGACAATTTCATGACTGCTAAGGAACGGCACTGAGTACGCCCTGCTATCACCGTTAAAGGACACGCCTAGCACCAACTCTTCCGAAATCATGGTTTCTGAAGCCTCCTCCACAGTAAGAAAGGTGGGGTTGAGGATAGCCGGGATACCGTCTCTGGGCAGAAGGCTGACTATCTTGAATTCTCTGGTGCCAGATGCACTGCCTTCTACTGAGGCATCACCGCCAGCGCTTGCCTCGGTCACCGTCTCAGTACGGAACAGCCGATAGACGGGCGTGCCAGGGATAACGTAGAGCAACGCCCCCAGGCCCAAAACGGCAATAGCAATAATGATGATAGTGCTGCGATCAGGCATACCCCCTCCTCACCCCTCAGTTCCCCACTCCTCCCATTAGATGCGCCTCCATACGGTCTGTTGCACTAGCATACTATTGGAAATTCAAAGGGACCCGGCAGAAAAGTTCCCGCCGGGCCCCAGGAAAATACCGGAGAGTCGCCCCTACTGCCCCACCAACTCCAACACCCTGCGGCTCTGCCAGCGGAGAACGTAAATGATGGTGACCAATGCCGTGGCTATCCCAGAGAACAGCAACGCCATTCCCACAAATTTGAATGGAGCCAGCCACGCCGTCACAGCATTAATACGCCCAAGCTGAGCTAGCAGTTCTGAGCCGGACGGAGCACTGTCTATTGTGGCGATGGAATTGCTATAGAGATCGTTAGCCTGTACGCCCATAACAATCCCTATGACCAACGCCGCAATCATAACCATCATCATCAGCACGGGAAAGACGTTGGCAATAGCGGGTTTGTACAGCTTCACGTCAGCCCCCAGAGCGCGCTGGACCGCCGCTCCGCTAGGCCGAAGCGTTCCCAGAATGGTGGCCAACAGGAACGTGATTCCGCCCAGCATCATTCCTAGGCCCAGGAACTTGAAGGCTGGCAGCCACACCTTTGTCGCCTCGATGAAGGCTTTGGCGCTTACGATGTCCGTGCCCGCCACAGCGGCATCTCGTTCAGCCTTAGGGAAGCTGAACCAGAAACCCACCCTATCCTGCAGGACCAAACCAATGATGAAAGCAATCAACACCATCATGAGGCCCATGACAATCCATGGCGCCCACATCTTTGACGCCATCCGCTGCATGCCGGTCATGTCCGTCTGGCGCGTTTCAAAGCTCTGAGTACCTTGTGCATATGAATACGTTGCCATTTCCTTGTCTCCTTTAAAAGGCTCGTCCTTGGTCATATTGGTTATTACTTGGTGTGTGGCGCGTTGTGTTGCTCAATGGCGGTGGCCATAGCCTGGGCTCGCGCTTGTACCCGTGGGACGATGCCGGAGAGTGCAAAGGCAATGCCCGCAAAGAAGAAAGCAACGCCCACAAACTTCAGCGGTTCCAACCACGTGGCCACTGCGACAATGGTCCCGCCTGTGCTAAGCAGGTCAGAGCCCGCAGCGGCGCTGTCCCTTGCAGCCTTGGTTTCACTCCAGTACTCCCCGTTGAGCACACCCAGATAGGACCCAATCCCCAGGGCCACCATTTCAGTGATGAGTCCCAGCATGATCAGCAGAATCGCAAGTCCAACCCTGGACTGCGAGTCGCTCCCCTTCAGGTCTATTTCTCCATTCATGTCTAGATTCCTCCTTTCCACGCTTTCTACCGGCCGGCGGGAGTGAGGTGTCTCTCCCTCTCACTCATTCAGATGGCCTGGATAGAGGAAGCGTTTTGTAGGGTCGCTTACAATTAGAGGGCCTAGCTCCCTTTCACAGGGCCCGCGCATCTAATACACGTGGAGTTGACATAGAGGGAGCGCCGTCATGCTAAGGATTCGCCACAAGGCAAAGCCGGGAACGAAAGTCTTGAGCGTGCCAAGCGCGGCGCCTGCCACTGCCCATACGAACGATCTGGACTTCCTTCACACGACCGATGTTTTTCAAGACCTGGATGAGTCCATCATGGGTCGGCTCATGGAAGAGATGCCCTCCAAAATTGTCCCCAAGGGAACAGTGCTCTGTGGGTCAAACGGCCAATCGGAGACGCTGTACATCCTGCGAGAGGGCAGCGTTGAACTCTTTCATGCCACCCCTGGCGGCAGGCGACTGACGGTTGCAAGCATTGGGCCCGGGACGTTCTTTGGTGAGATGGG
>JAQBVZ010000050.1 GCA_027625205.1 Chloroflexota bacterium | reverse complement strand
CCACCTGCTGGTTGGCCACTGACTGCCCAGACGCGAACCCACTGAAGACCGCCACCATGATGAGCGCCGCGCCTGTAATCAGCCCCGCTGTGGACCGCAGACCAAAGGCGACGGACCCGCTATTGTCATGGGTCTGGTCGTATCGCTCCCGCACACGGCTGAGCAGGAATACGTGGTAGTCCATGGACAAGCCAAACAGCACCGTAAAGAGGAATAACGGGATCCACGCGTCAATAATGGGCGTTTGCTCAAAGCCAAAGAAGTCTGCGCCCACCCCTTTCTGGAAGACCAGCACCATCAGGCCATAGGCCGCGCCCACGGAGAGCAGGTTCAGCAGGATGGACTTGATAGGTACCACAATAGAGCGGAACACCATGGTGAGCAGCAAGAAACTAAACCCCAACACCACCCCAAACACAATGGGGGTGAAGGTCTTGGTCATGGTGAAGAAGTCAGTATTGAACGCGGTAACGCCCGTCACAAACACGTCGGCTTCACTACCGGCGAATGCAATCGGTACATATCGCTCGCGCAACCTCTGTACTGTGCCAACCGCCTGGGTCCCCGCAGGTTCACCAGAAATATACGCAGAGAATACGGCTAGGTCTCCCGCATCATTGACCTCAAGACCCGTCTGGCCGACAAAGCCAACGTCGGCGGCCATCATGGCCCGCAGGGCTTGGATGCCAGACTGGACCGCGTCAGAATTCACGTCTCCATCAATCACAATGTCCGTTGGGGAGAGCACACCAAAGGCAAACTCTTCCTCCAAAAGGAAGAATGCCTCCTTGGCCTGGACCCCATCAGGAAGTATTTCAACGCCGTTGAATCCGGTCTCAATATCCAGCAATGGCGCAGCAGCCGCAAGCAGCACGCCAATGGTAACCACCAGGCTAACGACTGGCGCCTTCATCACAACGCGCGTGACCACGTTCCAAAACCCGCCGCCCTGCCCTGGAGCACGCTTGGCTGGCTTACCCAGGAAGGGAACGCGTAGGGAATTCACTCTATGGCCCATCAACGTGAGCACAGCGGGCAAGAGGGTCAGAGTGGCAAGCACGGCCGCGATAACGACCAAGATGGCACCGGTACCCAGGCTCTGGAAAATGGTGGTGGGAATCAACAACATGCCTACCAAGGCCAATACAACGGTCAAGCCGCTGAACAACACTGTCCGACTGGCAGTCGCGCCAGTCCTGGCTATCGCATCGTACTTGTTGAGGCCACGGGCCAACTCCTCCCGGAACCGAGAGACGACAATCAACGAGTAGTCGATGCCCACCGCAAGGCCAATCATGGTGATCATGAGGGTGACAAAGAAAACTAGGTCAAAGGCCTGCCCAACCAGCGCAGTGGTCCCCAGGGCGGTGATAATGGCCACAATAGCAAGGAACAGCGGAATGAGTGCAGCCAGCAACGCCCCAAAAAGAGCAAGGAGGATAAGGAGTGCCACGGGGATTCCAACCCGCTCCCCTTGCTCAATGTCTGAAACCGACAGTTCATTGGATTCAAACGCTATGCTGCCGTCGCCAATAAGCAGCACTTTGAAGCCGTCTTCCCCATTGGCTTCGGTTGCCAATTCAAGCATGCTCTCGCCATTGACCGTTACTTCGTCAAACGTGCCAGCCATGACAAATTGGAGCATGGTGGTGTGTTCATCAATGGATACGAGAAGTCGGTTCTGGGCCTCGTCCTGGTAATAGTGGGCACCGCTTGCCACCACATCACTGCCCAGAGCCATGACCTCTTCATGCAATTCAATGACTTTGTCTTGAAAGGCCTGGTCCTTAATGGTGAATTCTTCTGAGTGCACCAGGATGATTTCGTTGAACTGCCTTGGGCCACGAAGGCGGTCCTCCAGCAGGCCCTCCGCATGCTGGGAGTCAGGGTCGTTGGTAAACCTGAATTCAGTGGTCAGTGCGCTGGCCAGTAGTGTGGCGTTCAACACGACGGCGATGGCCAACACCAGCACCCAAATGCCAATGATCCGCCATGGATGGCGGCTGGCGCTCCGTGCCAAGGATTCAGTGGAGAGGTTCAACGCCATGATTTGTTACCTACCTATCAGTAAGTGCAGCCAGAGCCGCACGGAATATGGCCGGTTTGGATCGGTAGAACGAACAGTTGTCCCACTGAGGGGCGTGGTCTAGTGAATCTGAGAAATTTTGGTGCCGAAGGCCGGAGTCGAACCGGCACGGAGTTACCCCCAACGGTTTTTGAGACCGCCGCGTCTACCATTCCGCCACTTCGGCCAGCAATGATGCCGTAAGGAGCCATAGCGGGGACGAGATAACAGCATCACGTCCGCATTATGCCACTGTAGGCTTCAAGCTAACAAGGCAGTAAAGCCAAAAGCCCACTGGAAACCAGTGGGCTTAGAAGACCGTAAAAAAGCGAACTGGAGCGGAAGAGGGGATTCGAACCCCCGACCCTCACCTTGGCAAGGTGATGCTCTACCACTGAGCCACTTCCGCCCACAAACGCCGCTGGTAGACACTGATGGTGCCGAGGCCCAGAATCGAACTGGGGACACCAGCATTTTCAGTGCTGTGCTCTACCTACTGAGCTACCTCGGCGCCCATATCCAATGCTAGCGGAGGGGGAAGTACGTGTCAAGGCAGTTACAGCCCCTTGCGCTAGGCGACAGACTGCTAAATCTCACTGTACCGCTGGTTGCTAACTACCCCGCCTGAGCACGATAAAGGCAACTCCGCCACCCACGATTACCACCACTATCACAATGATGATGATTATGAGGGGGAATCCGCCACCGCCATTCACTGGGGGTGGCGCCACGGTTGGCGTAGGCGTGGGCTGCTCTCCAACCACTGTTGGTGTCGGTGTTGGCGGAACAGTCGTAGGCGTAGGCGCGACTGTGGGCGTGGCGGTTGGCCTCACCGTGGGCGTGGGTGAAGGCGTTGGCGTTGGCGCGGGCTGGCCCACCACCAAATTGCCAAGGGAGCGGTCAACTCTAACCTCATACGTCCCCTCAGCCGGGCTCACGTTCAACAGGACAAGCGTTGAGCCGCCAGCGGGCACGTTGACCTCTGGAATTGCTACCTGTGCTTCATTCAACCACAGGCGGGCCCTGTACGTAGCGTCCGTTGCAGACACGTTGTCCACAGTGAACTGGATTGAGGTCTGCCCACCCACAACAATCCTGTTGGGGCTGATGCTCAAGTTTGAGACCGCAAAGACCACCGGCGGCAGCGTCTCACTTCCGCTCAATACAAAGAGGGAGAAGCCGGGCAGCCCAACTGTGTAGTACACACGCTGGTCATCTTCACGTAGTGGCCTGGCCGCAAAGACCTCCCACTCACCAGTGGCCTCATCATAGCGGTTGGCCTGGACGGCCCACTTGTGGACGTTGTTGGCCTGCAGCCATGCCTTCTCAATGTAGACAGTCAGATGGGCCATGACCACGTCTTCAGGTTGTGCGTTCTCCAGGTCCACCTGGAACATGGCGTTGACAATCTGACCGGCTGACAACGCTGCCACACCATCAGGCAGTGCCGTGAGGGTCTCCAGGTTCACCATGAGGTCAGGAATGTTCCTGCTGAACTGCGCAAGGATGGCTTCAATGGGCTCCGGACTGCCCACAATCTTGGCCCAGACCCGCTCACCAGTGGACGGGACTTCATAGGCCACAAGGTCAGGCGTGACCTGGACAGCGTTGTACTGGTCCAGCTCAGCGCGCGGCACAGTCTCCTTTGTGAGGTTGTCCGCATTCACACCGGCCAGCTTGGCAAACAGCGTTGCCTGCGGTATTTCATTAAGTTTGTCTATTGTTAGCTCTGGCAGCCGCTCCACCAGAGAACTCTCAGTCATGAGTTCAACTATTTCGGTCAGGTCAGGCGTCGGCACCTCTTGCATAATCTGGCCGGCCTTCTTCTTCGGCACGGCAGACAGAACATCCTTGGCCTTGGCTCGCGTCGTCCCGGTCAGCACGGTGGCCGCCTTGCCCGAGGTCACTGTCGATAGGACAGTGGCGGCTTTGGCCGTGGGTACGTCCTCTATCACTTCACTCGCCTTATCATCGGCCAGGCCTTCAACAATCTCACCGGCCTTGGTGTCAGTCAGGCGCGTGACAACAGCGGCCTTCTTGGCTCTGGTGACTCCAGAGATAATTTCCACGCCCTTGGCGGTGGTGACTTCTTCAATAACTGAAGCACCTTTGGCGTCACTGATGTCATCAATAATTTCGCTGCTGTCCCTTCGACGATCGCCTTCAACGTGGGCAACTCTAGCTGCTCCGCTATTGCGGCCTTGGCGGTCCTGGTAAGGTTTTCGACAACCGCAATAGCCTTCGCAGGACTCAGCTTCTCAACAATGTCCGCAGCCTGACTGGCGGCGATTTCCGCTATGACCTCCGCTGCCACAGAAGTCGCCACATCCTCAAGCACCGCAGCTGCGTCCTCAGGCGGCAGGTCATCAAGAACGTCCCCTGCTTCATCAGGCGGTAGTCCTGCAATTCCTCCCGGCGTCACCGGCGTGGCTGTAGGCGTGGCAGTAGCTGCGGGAGGTGCCGCTCCACCGCCACCACCGCCGCTCCACCGCCACCAGTAGCAGTGGTCGGCGTTGGGGCCAGGGTCGGGGTAGGCGTGACGATTGATGTTATTGAGAATGAAACAAGGCTCGATGTAATCCCCGGAATAAGCACATCACCGGTTACGGTCAGTGCTTGTGCCTGATAACTGCCGGCGGCCATAGGTCCGACGCTGGTGTCCAGAACGATCCGGTACGTCAAGCTCTGCGTGCGTCCAGACCCGTACCCGTACCCGTAGCCGTAGCCGTAGCCATAGCCGTAGCCAAAGCCGGGGTTCACAGCGTCCACAAGGGTGATGCTGGTGAATTGTGGGCTCTTCGTGATTTGCGTGAGAAACGGGTTAAATGAGGCGCTCACGGGAGTTGGGCCGGTGATGTTCAACTGGATCTCTTGAATTGGGATCAAGTCATCCAGGGGAATTTCAAGCTTGACGTCGAAGGTCTTCAGGGACCCTTGCGGTATTGCAACGCCGTCAAGATTCTCAATGGATATGCTCGCAGCACGAGCCGGGGTCAAAAAAGCAGAACGATAGCCGCAGAAGCGGCAATCGCGCCCAACAAAGAAAATCTATGTGCGCCCCGCAATCGTAATGGCAAACGCATGAGTTGCTGTGCTCGCACTGTCAACGACTGCAACCTTTTCACCGACTACGTATACGTAAGCTCAATCATTTCAATCGTTCCCGCCGGATGGTCCATCAATGTTTGCCTGACACTACCGGATACACGTCCAGTCGTGTCAGGCTACCTCTCTACATTCAATGAAGGCCGCAAAGCCGGCAGCCACGCTTTGTAGACCCACAACACGCTGATTGCTACTGGGCCCGCTCCCCAAAACACAGCGAATGCAACAAGTGCGTTTCCCGCACCGTTACCATTTTGTATTGACACCAATAGGCTCCACGAGAATAGTGTCAAGATAAAAGAGTGTAACAGGAATACGCCCGCTGATGCAGCAGCCACCGCCCTCAATCTCTTCAATTTGGGCAAGCCAGGCGTGGTGGCTACCAGAGCAAGCAATACCAATAGGCCGGTGTGAAAGTTTCAATGGTGAGCATAGCGTTTTGTGCGCCCAGTTTGAATGTTAGGTCAATGGCTAGGTCTGACACACTAAGGACTGAGTCTTCAGAGAGCCCCCAGTTGGATACTGTGACCAGCGCGCCGTCATACAACGAAGCAACTGGTATCCATACAATCCCGAGGACCAAAAACACCATCAACGCCCTGAGCAACAAAATTCCCAGGTTATGAGATGCGTACATGGCTCCACCGTTGAGCTCACACGCGTGGCATATGGCGGCGGCTGTCAGGCCCTCTCATGCCTTCTTGTAGGTTGTCCGTGAGCCAGCTCCCTGGTTGGCATCCTTATAAAGAGCAGGCAGAAATCAACCTATCAAGTTTTGCTGTCTCACGTCGCGAAATTAGAAGCGACGGCTCAAGAGGCTAGAATTCGCGACACCATACGATTCGCTCAGACTCATTGTCAAGGACTCGCAAGGCTAAAGAAGTTGGAAAAAGGTGTGAGTTTGTAGAGCCCCATTGGGGCTTAGTCCCAGAGCGGCAACGTAGTTATCAGAGGCGGAAGTTAACGATGTGAACGAAAAAGCGGC
>JAQBVZ010000049.1 GCA_027625205.1 Chloroflexota bacterium | reverse complement strand
GCCATTATCCTTCATGATGAAGAGGTTTGGCTTATCTGATAGCTGTGACACAAAGACAAGCCTGCCATCAGGACCCCAAACAACCTCTAATTCATCAACCTCATTGGTGGTTAACGCTTGGAGGTTTTCTCCGTCAGCCTCAATGGTGAAGATGTCCAAGTTGCCGTTGCGGTCAGAGAGGAAGGCCACTCGCTTACTGTCGGGAGACCACGTAGGCGCAAAGTCCAGGCCATCGTAATCAGTCAGCTTGATAGGCGTGCCAACTCTGTCTTCACTTTCAATGGTGATGATGTAGACGTCTTTGTTGCCGCCTTGCTCTGACACGTACGCCAACCACTTGCTGTCTGGAGACCAAGTTGGAGAGCCGTCCAATCCGCTGGTTACGGTAATCCGGTTTACGCCGTCCGGGTTGCGTATAAAGATCCCTTCGGGCTCACCGTCCTCATTGAGGCCTACATAGGCCAGCCAACGGCCGTTAGGTGACCAGACTGGGTCTGTCTCCCCAATGCTGCCAAAGGTGAGACGCTGGGGGGTGAGAGTGGCAAGCTGGAGGATGAATATGTGCGGGTTCCCCTGGCTGTCTGGAGAGACGTAGGCAACCCTACGACCATCTGGAGACCAGGTGGGGTCTGATTCCGGCACGTCGGTATTGGTGGAACGCATGAGGTTGGTCCCATCCGCTGAGGCTATGTACAACTCCACGTTGCCGTCGCGGTCACTGAGGAACGCCAAACGGTTGCCGTCGGCTGACCAGCGAGGCGAAAAGTCGTCCGCAGGGTCGGTGATGATCACCTGGCCTTGATTGCCACTAGGCCGCACCACCGCTCTGTCCCGCTCCCCTTCAGGGCCTGTGCTATAGGTAATAAACCCCGCTTCATCAAGGGAGCTGCAGGCGGCAAGGCCCAAAACAACGACAACTACTAGTGTCAGTAGCCAAAAGGTAGTGGTGGCAAATTGAGTCTGATAGGAGCGCATGTAATACCGCGAGAGAGGTAGTCTCTCTAGAAGTGTACTCCGTGGACTATATGTTTTGAACGTAAACTAGACAAAGAATAATACGAATTCTAGTATTCGGTCAAAATTTAATAGTAAAAGTGAAGAATCAAAGAGTGTGAAAGGCCTACCGTCGGCGCTTTTTCTGCGGAGGGCGAGCCACGCCGTATACAAACCCGCCTATTAGGCCTAGGCCTCCTCCAGCGCCCGCAATGAGCGTTGGGAACCAGAGCGGAGGGTCAGTGAGGTCTTCCACACATGTGCTGGTAACTTCATCATTGGCGGCCTGCTCAAAGGCAACCTGTGTGGCACACCGCTGGGCTTCTCCAATAAACACCGCTTGAATAAACAGGGCTGGGGCCAGTGACACCCCGGTGGACACAGCACCCACCACAACGGCCGTGATGATGCCGTTCAGAAAACGTTTGGCTGTGGAGATGGTGGCAACAACTTCGCTTGAAGTGCTCACGTTCCCAATAAAGCTGACCGCTGCGCCTGGGAGAGCTTCTGGGCAGCAGTACTCAGCACTAGTTTTGCACAGTCCCCTTTGTGAGGCTCCAAGAACTCAAATACACGGTCTGCCTTAAGCCGGCTGGCCTCAATAAACAGCATGCCCACGCCGCGCTGCACTGTTTCCTCCGGATCATTGAGGAGCTTTTCAGCCACGGAAAAGGAGTCGGTGATAAACCTGCCTTCGCGGACCATAGGGCTGAATGCCAAAACCGAGGCTCTGCGCCTCCAGGGGCTGGGAGACTTGGTCCATTCCAGCAGCCTATTCACCAGTGAGGGTTTGCCCGCCACGGCCCGAGAGATTATGTGGGACGCCAGTCCATCCGTGTTGATCTCACTGGTAAGGGCGTCAACCCATTGGTCAAAACGGTCGAATTCATTCCCGCCTATATGGCGGACCATGGCGGCAACCAACTGGTTACCCACCATCCCTTCTTCAATGTCGCCGTTGCGCATGAGGGGGTCAGCAACCTCCATGGCCAGGGCCAGACCGCCGGTGCGCATCCGGCGAACGAAGTCCAAACCGATGCGATGCACGTCAGCCGTCTTTGGGCGCCCTCCGCGACCTGCACGTTGGAGTTGTGCGCGGATCTCTTCCACCAGTTTCTCAACGGCTGCTGCATCAGGCGCGGGCTGGGGCGGCCCTCCCCTATCTCTGCTAGTCATTTGTTCACCGAACAGGGGTGCCGCTCTTAGGACGACAAGCACCTGTGAATAGGATTGCATTATGGAGGCCAAGCCCCCGTGCCCATTCTACCGCTTCTGGCATCAAGTGGTGTGAATCAGGCCATCACCAAGCTAAGCCGGTGTTGCCTAGTTGACCGGTATTGACGGAACAACGCTCACATCATAGGATGTAGACATCAAATGATACTAAGTATCGATTATGCTTTCACCCGATGAAATTCTAGCGGTTATAGAAGACGGTGGGTTCCGGTCTACTGCCAGTCGTAGACGCCTGGCAGATGTTTTGACCAGCCATGAGGAAGGCTTCACTGCTGAGGAACTGGTGGCTGAGACGCCCGGCGTGGGGCGTGCCACTGTGTACCGGACCATTCGTCTACTGGTTGAGCAGGAGCTCCTTTGCAAGCTGAGCCTTCCTGACGGCACGCCCCGTTATACCCTGGCGCAACGGGGCCACCACCACCATGTGGTGTGCCAGAACTGCGGCTCTGTGCGGGAGTTCCGGCAGTCCGCCATGGAACGGATGCTCAAGGAATTGGAGTCGTCAGACGGTGACGTGGTAACGGGCCACCGGATAGAGGTATTTGTGGTGTGCGCAGAATGCCTTGTCAGAGGCGTGGTCCCCACCAACGTTCACCAGCACTAGCAGACCTACAGATCTCTTACTGGATATAGACCATGTGGATACAACGTGCTTTCTTCTATATTGAGATATTGTCTCATTATGTACCTACCAAAAGGCTCGGCTACCTTTGGCAGTCAGGCGTCGTTCTGATGGCCATGGCCCTGTTCCTTCAGGCTTGTGGCCCGTCACCCAGTACAACGCCAACAGTCCAGGCAGGGCAGCTTTCCGTGGCCGCCACCATCTATCCAGTGCAGTTTCTGGCTAAGCGCATTGGCGGCGACCGTGTACAGGTCCGGGGTCTTGTCCCCACTGGCGTGGAGTCCCATGACTGGGAGCCGTCGCCCCGGGACCTGAGGGACGTCTATGATGCGGATGTCCTTGTCCACACTGGGACTGGGTTTGAGGAATGGGTTGAGCGGTTGTTGCGCGACTTGGAGTCTGACGGGCCACTGGTAATCAGCGTTGCCATAGAAGTCGCAGGAGACGATCCTCACGTATGGATGGACCCAGGCCTCTATGCACTGCAAGCTGGACGAGTGCACGACGGCCTGGTACTGGCAGACTCTGCTGGCGCCTCTGTCTATGCAGCAAATTTTTCTGCCCTACAGGATGAGTTAGCCGTCCTGGAAGCAGAAATGGAACGAGGGCTAGCCACCTGTGACCGCAATTCATTGGTGGTCTCCCACGCTGCGTATAGCTACCTCACGCAGCGGTTCGGGCTAGAACAGATTGGCATAGCGGGGGTCTCCCCTGAAGTGGAACCAAGCCCTGCCAAGGTGCGGGCCGTGGTAGAACAAGTCCGCAGTACAGGCGCTACGCACGTTCTCTATGAGACCCTCGTCTCGCCACGCATCGCCCAAACAATCGCTGAAGAGGCAGGGGTGGAGTTGCTGCCCCTCAACCCGCTGGAAGGGCTTACAGAGGAGCAGGCCAGCGCAGGCGCAGACTATTTCACGGTGATGCGCGACAATTTGGCCACACTAAGGACGGCTTTGGGATGCAGGTAAACCCTGGAATGCCAGCAAAACAGGAAACTGGCGACAGTCAGGTGGTCTTCAACAACGTGACCTTTGGGTACGGCCCTCTCCCCGCCGTAGAGGACGTCGCGTTCACGGTGCAACGCGGTGATTACGTGGCGCTTATTGGGCCCAATGGAAGCGGTAAGACCACGTTGGTCAAATTGCTCCTTGGCTTGGAAGACCCACAACGCGGCAGCGTCACGCTCTTTGGTCAAGACTCACGCAACTTCAATCAATGGCGCAGAATTGGCTACGTGCCTCAACAGGCCAATGCTTTCAGGATGCACTTCCCCGCCACGGTGGCTGAGGTGGTGGAATCTGGTGAGTACAAGGGCTTCAGCCCATGGGCAATCTTCAGGCGCAGGGTCTCTGAAGCAACCCAGCAGTCTTTGGAGGCTGTTGGAATGTGGGGACTCCGCAAACGACTCATCAGTGACCTGTCAGTTGGACAACAACAACGGGTGCTCATAGCGCGGGCGCTGGTCCACTACCCTGAGTTGCTGATTTTGGACGAGCCAACTGCCGGCGTGGATGCGGCTGGCCAGGAGCAGTTCTTCTCCCTGCTACGGCATGTGCGGGAAGACCTTGGGGTGACAGTGATCCTAGTCTCACACGACATTGGTCTGGTACTCCAGGAGGCCACCAACGTGGCATGTATCAATCGCACGCTCCATTGCTATCGCCCCGCTGATGAAATTACGAATAGCGACCTGAGTCACCTGTACGGGTCAGCAGTGGACCGAGTTATCCACAGGCACGAATAAGAGAGCATGTATGCCAGACCTCTTCCAATATAGCTTTGTGGTCCGCGCTTTTATAGCGGGGGGTATTGTGGGCCTCATCAGCCCTCTGCTGGGTACGTTCCTGGTGCTCCGTAGGCTGTCGTTAATAGCCGACGCCCTGGCCCACGTGGCGCTGGCAGGTGCAGTGGTGGGGTTGCTGCTGGACAGATCTCCAGTGTTTATTGCGGTTGGGGTTTCAGCCGTGGCCGCAGTCGCCCTGGAGTACCTCCGTGCAAAGCGGCGGCTGGAGGGCGACAGCGCCCTGGCGCTCCTTCTCTATACTGCATTGGCGATCACGGTGGTGCTTGTGAGCCTGCGAGGCGGCTTCAACGCTGACCTCTTTGGCTTCCTCTTTGGCAGCGTTATCACCGTTGGCCGGACTGACGTTTGGGCTACCGTAGGGCTTGGGGTGGCTGTGTTGTTGACCACGTGGGTCCTCTACACAGAGCTGGTGCAGTCCACGTTTGACCCGGAGCTAGCGCGGGTCAGCGGCATCCACGTAGGTCTGACCAACTTAGTGCTGGCCATTCTGACCGCCGTAACGGTGACTCTCTCCATGCGTGTGGTGGGAGCACTGCTGGTGGGAGCGCTGATTGTCTTCCCAGTTCTGGCCAGCCTTCAACTCCGCCAGAGCTTCCGGGTCACACTGCTGGTGGCCTCGTCCATCGGCGTGGTCAGCGTCTTTGCGGGGCTCACTATCTCCTACTACCAAAACATCGCAGCAGGCGGGGCCATTGTGCTGGTGGCGCTTGGTTTTTTGCTGCTCACCAGCCTGGGACGCAAGCTCACCTCAGGGCGCATTACGGTTGAAGCACCTGAGGCCAACAAATGAAGCGCATGCCATGAAAGTCCTGATTACCGGCGTTACGGGGCTGGTGGGAGCGCTGTTGAGCAAGACGCTCCAGGCGTCCGGCCATAGTGTGGTGGGGCTTTCCAGGAACGGCCCTGGGGCACGGGCGCGGCTCCCCTGGTTGGAGCGGGCGTTCTCCTGGGACTTGATGGCCGGTGCGTCACCACCAGAAGCCTTTGACGGAGTGGACGCTGTCGTACACCTGGCAGGTGAGTCCGTCGCCGGGCGTTGGACCGCTCCAAAGCGGGAGCGCATCGCCGAGAGCAGGGTTACGGGTACGCGGAACCTGGTGCGCGGGCTGGAAGAAGCGTTACCACGCCCCAAGGTACTGATATCGACCAGCGCGTTGGGCTACTACGGCAACCGTGGTGATGACGTGCTGACGGAGGCTGCTGGCCCCGGCAGCGATTTTCTGGCGGATGTGTGTGTACGATGGGAGGAGGAGGCCGTTCGCGCAGAGGGCTTTGGCATACGCGTGGTACGCCTGCGATCAGGGCATGTGCTCAGTCCCAAAGGCGGCGCGCTTGGGCCACTGACCATGCTGACCAAGTGGGGACTGGGCGGCCCCTTGGGCTCTGGGCATCAGTGGTGGCCATGGGTACACCTGGATGACGCGGTGGGGCTGCAAGTTCATACGCTGGAGAACGACATACATGGCGCAGTCAACGCCGTGTCACCCGAGCCGGTGCGGCAAAAGGAGTTCGCGCAAGCCCTGGGACGGGTG
>JAQBVZ010000048.1 GCA_027625205.1 Chloroflexota bacterium | reverse complement strand
TGTCCAGCTTCTTGCCCGTGGCCTTGTAAGCGTCGTTGAACCAGCGTTCCGTATCCTGGTCTCCGTAGACATTCATCAGGTACAGCGACATGTACTGCTTCTGCGATGCCAGGGCGGCGTACATCAGCGGCTGCTTGTTGTACGTTTTGGGGTATCGCTCCAAAGGGATGACGTACCCAATCATGCCAAAGGCCATCACCTCCTCATAGCCGTCCGGGAGGTTTTCCAATACCGCATGGCGAACGGCGGCAATTGCTTGCCGCCGCTCAGGAGATAGCTCAGCTAGGTAGTCGTCTACAGTCTGGGCTGCGCTCTGTGCCATGTATATCCCCGCCGCATTTAGCTCAGGTACTTCTCGTAGAAGGCGTAGACCTTCTGCCAGCCGTCCACCGCCTGCTCCTGCCGGTACAGAGGGCGCTCCCATGCAAAGAAGCCGTGGCCCGCGCCGTCATAGCGATGGAACTCATACGTCTTGTTATGTTTCTTCAACTCCGCTTCCATAGTGTTCACCATGGCGGGGTCCGGATTTTGGTCCTCATTGCCAAAGAGCCCCAAGAGCGGACAGGCCAGGTCAGACGTCATGTCAATGACCGCCTTTGGCTGCGCGGGAGTTAGCCGGTCAGGCATCACAACCACGTTCCCGCCCCAGCAGTCCACGGCTGCGTCCACGTCAGGTACGTTGCAGCCCGTCATGTAGGCGATACGACCGCCGGAGCAGAAGCCAATGACGCCTATCTTGCCGTTGGCGCCTGGTTGGGCGTTGAGGTACTCCAACGACGCCTTGATGTCTCCCAGCACAAAGGCGTCACGGGAGCCGCCAGCGTCCCGCACGCGCTGTACCACCTCTTCAAGGGGGCCGGGGCCTGCTCGGTGATGGAGGTTTGGGGAGATTGCGGCGTAACCGTTATGGGCAAAGCGCCGCACAACTTCCGTGGTCCACTCATCCCAACCCGGCATGTGGTGAATGACAACCACCCCCGGGAAAGGGCCGTCTCCTGCGGGCCGGGCAACGTAGACATCAATCGTATCGCCTTCATGGCCTTGAATCTGTAAGGTCTCTGCGTTCAGTCCTTGGTATGCCAAGAGTCCCTCCTTGTGATTACGTTATCAGCGCCGTTACACGCCCATGAATCTATCGACTGGCGCAGATGATACCGCACAGGGTCAAGTGAGTCATGTCTCCCCTCTCAGGCGGTAGTAGAATTGTGGAGAGGCTGACTTATGCTCCGCATTACGCGCACCATTTCCATATATGAAAATGAGCTGGAGTACCAGTTCATCGGGTCATCAGGCCCCGGCGGGCAGAACGTGAACAAGGTGGCAACCGCCGTTCAGTTGCGGTTTGACGCAGGGCACTCGCCGTCACTGCCGGAGGACGTGCGCCAACGACTGCGGGCCATTGCTGGCAGGCGGATGTCAGCGGGCGGCATGTTGCTCATAAAGGCCCAGCGCTATCGCAGTCAGGACCGCAACCGCGCCGACGCGACAGAGCGGCTGGTGACGTTGGTGCAGAGGGCTGCTATCGCTCCCCGACAACGGCACGCTACTAAGCCAACAATGGCGTCCCGTGAGCGACGGCTGGAGACCAAGACCCGCCGAAGCCGGAAGAAGCAGCTACGTTGGCCAGTGGGCCGCGAGGACTAATAGGGTTGACCTGTATCTGAGTTGAGAGGTGCAATTTGTCCTCTGACCAAAGCGCCACCTGACCAAAAAGGCTGGCTATTGGCGCCATCGAGGGCAATGGCAGGGTCATAACGAGATGGTTATAACTTTCCTGGAAGGCGGCTAAACGCTTCCTGAATATCTGTAGTGATATTCTTTGGAATTTTACCTTTGAAGTAGTCGCCGATGGCCGTCCTGGCGACTCCCCATTCAAAAGCTACTTGGCTATGGCCTTGTTTCTGGAGTTTGAGCAGCAAGTCCGAGACGAGAATGGTGGTCTGAAGGCTATTGCCTGGGTCTAAGAGTGTTGGTAATTGATTGTCACCAAAGAAAGATCCGATGTCGAACCATTCATCTCCCCTTCCTGATGGAAGGAATCCGAAAGTGCCTATAGTCACTGAAACGTTGCAGGCGTTTCGGACATTGAAGGTAAGTACATCTGTTGGCTTCCCCGCTGGCGACGCCATGAAACCTGTCTTGTTTACTTTGACGATGAGCAGCACACGCTTTCGTTGGTTCCGCAACCAGTCAAGGGCAAGAAATTCCAGGAACGCAAAGAAACCGCCAACGACAGCGCCCACAAAGCCAACCCAGAATAGGGTGATATCAGATAGCATTGGACTCCAGACGCCGACGCAAAGGTGATAATGGGACTTACCTTTATTTTAAGAACTTCACCTGTGAATATCCCTGGCAAAATGAAAGGGATTCACAGTACCTTCCATACCCATTGCTTGGTGCTCTGTGCGGCAGACGGGCCCTCTGCTGAAGCCAACGCGGTGGCCGTTCTTATCGCGTTCCGTGTACACTAGCGCCTCAGCCCCCGTGATGATTGAGGTGTGATCAGTGAGTCAGTCGCCAGAAGCTGCGGCCACCACGGGCAATGCGCCCGTTGCCTTTGCCGCGCTGCGTCATAAAGACTATAGACGGTACTTCTTTGCCGGCATGGTCTCCATGATGGGCGACAACATTGAGCACGTCATCAGCTATTGGGTGATATGGGAGGCGTTTCATTCACCTACTCTTGCGGGCTTCGCCGTCATTGGCCATTGGGCGCCGTTCCTGTTCTTTGGCGTGTTCATTGGCTCGTTGAGTGACAAGTATGATTCCCGGCGCATCATTCAGGCTTCACAAGTGTTGTACGTGGGGCTGTCGTTGGCTTGGGGAGTCTTGTTCTTGACGGACACCATTCAGATATGGCATGCCGTGGTATTGCTGGTTTTCCATGGGTTCGCGGGGGCCTTGAACGCGCCAGCCAGCCAGCTCATCATCCATGACGTGGTAGGTACGGAGCACCTCCAGAGCGCAGTGAGGCTCAACGCCACCAGCCGCCAGCTTGGTCTTTTCATGGGGCCGTCTGTGGGCGGCCTGCTCATGTTGGTGGTGGGCCCGTCTTGGGGCCTTATCATCAACGCAATCGTATTCCTGCCGTTGTTTTTCTGGCTGTTCACGGTGCCCTACACAGGGCACTTGCACAGAGCGGGCGCCAGGCGGCCCCAAACATCCATCAAATTAACCCAGGCATTTTCCGTTATGCGAGAAGCGTCTAAGAACCGGACCATCATGGCCATGGTTGTGCTGGCAGGGGTGAGTTCAATCTTCGTGGGCAACGCTTACCAGGCCCAGATGCCTGAGTTTGCCGAGGACCTGTTGGCTGGCGACGGAGGTTTCTTGTACACCATGCTGCTCACTGCTAACGCGGCAGGCGCCGTCTCTGGGGGATTCATCCTTGAGGGTGGGAAGCTGCTCAAGGCTAGCGCCCGTTCAGCTATGGTGCTGGCCCTTCTCTGGTGTGTCAGCGTCATTGCGTTTGCTGTCGCGCCCAGCTTGATGGCAGCGTTGGTGGCGTTGTTCTTCATTGGCGTATTCAACCTTGCCTTCGTCTCCATGGCTCAAACGCTGGTGCAGCTTGAGGCAAATCCTGACCAACGAGGCAGGGTTATTGGTCTCTTTAACATGTCCGCCCAAGGCCTGCGCGTAGGGAGCGGCGTGAGTGTGGGCGTCATGGGTGCGTACGTGGGCATCCATTGGTCTCTGGGAGTGAGCGCGGCCATAGTCCTGGCGCTGACGCTGGGACTGTTGGCGTACGTGACCTCCCGTAAGCCTGCGCCCAGCTTGAGCCAGACGTAGCTTAGAACCCATCCGTTTCTGAGAGAACGTCATACTGTTCTTGGGTGAGCCGCCAGCCTGACGCTGCGCAGTTCTCGTCCACTCGCTCAACCTTATTCGTCTGCGGGATGGTGACCACGGACGGGTGCCGTACACACCAGTTCAGGAGCACTTGCGCACGCGTCTTGCCCGTTTTAGCGCAGACTGAGTCCAGCACTGCGGTCAGCTTGGGACGGTTGCGTAGCGCATGGTCAATCTTTCCTTGCGCCAGAGGGCTGTAGGCGATGACCGTAATCTGATGCTCCGCGCAGTAGGGCAACAACTCCTTCTCAATCTCGCGGTCAAAAAGGCTGTAGAGCACCTGATTGGAGACTAGTGGCGTGGCGCCAAGGGCCTCCTGAGCGGACTCAGTTTGCTCCACCGAAAAGTTGCTGACGCCCAGGAACCTCACCTTGCCTGCCTGTACGAGTTCCTTCATTGCGCCCATGGTCTCAGCAATGGGGATGCGGAGGCTTGGCCAGTGCAACTGATAGAGGTCAATTTGGTCCACGCCCAGCTTCTTGAGACTGGCGTCGGCTGCGTTGAGCACGTCTTTGTGCCGGAAGTGGCCGGGAGAGACCTTGGTGCCAATGAAATACTTGTGGCTATTGCCGCGTATGGCGTTGCCCACACCCGTCTCGGTCTTGTAGGACTCAGCGGTGTCGATGAAGAGCGCGCCCAATTCCAACGCGCGCCGGATGACCTCTGGACTGCCGTTGTGCCGCCAGGTCCCAAGCCCTATCTCTGGCAGCGTTACTCCGGTAGGTCCCAGCGGCTTCATCTCCATTGTCCCTTCCTCGGTCATGATGCGGCCCATTTAACGTACCTTCTAGAGGGTAATAATGCTTTGGAGTCACATTGACCGTATCATCTCCCGGTGTCATGCGGATACTCCGGCAGGGTCTCTTTTCACCTCCAGGTTCGGTCTGTTTTTGACCGACTTCCATGGGTAGTATGGACTTGACTGTGGTGCAAACAGCACCGCTAGGTTGCGGTGGCATTTAGGTACTTAAGAATTCTGTAATCTTTTCCCCTTAGACTTATAGATGCACAGGAATCGGCCTGGCTTCTGGCAGGCGTCTTTCCAACGGAGCCAAGCGTATTATCAATTGAAGGGTGTTGTATGAATGGCCTCAATTGTCAGATGGGCAGCAGGTAAGGAGCATGATGGGTATGTTGCGGTGGGTACAGGCAACTAGGTCCCGGCGCGTGATAGCGGCGGGAGCGGTGGTGGCGATGGTGCCAGCTTTGGCTCTCGCCTGGTGGTTGGGTTCTCCACTGCTCTTGGACAAGACGGTTGACGAGGAGTTCCCCTTGACCTCATCCGCTCTCCTCCCTGACGGCAAGACTAGAGCCGAGGCTGAACTAATCTTAGAAGAAGCGGCCAAGCGGGATGAACTGGTGAGTGAGGATATGCCAGCGGTGACGGGACCTGTCGATAGCGGTGAGACCCCCGCGTCCACCCCGAGAGTGGGGCGACGCCCAATCCCATCCCAACGCCTACTCTGTCACAGGAAGAGCCAGGCCATGTCGCGCTCAGCATGGGCGCCTTCCGTGACGCGGATAACTTCCATAAAGGGAGTGGTCAGGCCACCATCTACCAGCTTCCTGACGGCACGCACCTTCTGCGGCTGGAGGACTTCAAGGTAACCAACGGCCCGGAACTGCACGTACTCCTGACCCCGCACCCTGACCCAACGTCCCGGTCTCAGGTCATGGGCCCTGGGTACATAGACCTGGGTGATCTCAAAGGCAACGTTGGCAACCAGAACTACACGATACCTATAGATGTTGACGTTGCCGGGTACCAGTCGGTAGTGATTTACTGCAATCCGTTCCACGTAATATTTAGCGTTGCGCCCTTGGTGATAGCTGAGGAGCAGAGTTGAAGGTAAAGCGCTGTCTATTAACAGTGCGGAGCGTTCTCCCGCACGGTTCAAGGGGCCCTGTATGACACGTCAGGAAGCCATGCCCACACGAATTCTCGTAGGGGATGATGAGCCCACAGTCACTGAGGTGGTGGAACGTTACCTTCGACTGGAATGGTATGAGGTTGCCGTGGCGGCAGACGGGAGAGAGGCGCTGGCGGCCTCACGGCAGTGGTCACCGGACCTTGTTGTTCTGGACTTGATGTTGCCTGTCATAGACGGCCTGGAGGTGTGTCGCCAGCTCCGACGGGACAGCCAGGTGCCCATCATCATGCTCACGGCACGGGGGGAAGAGGCGGATAGGATTGTGGGGCTGGAGCTTGGCGCTGATGACTATATGGTGAAACCGTTCAGCCCCAGGGAGCTGGTTGCCATGGTGAAGTCTGTCCTAAGGCGCGCATCCGCTGGTCCTGATGCCAACGCGGGTGGACTTGTCCGGTTTGGGGCCATAGCCATCAACCCCAGGACCCGTGAAGT
>JAQBVZ010000047.1 GCA_027625205.1 Chloroflexota bacterium | reverse complement strand
AAAGGTGGCAGCGCTGAAAGGTTAGGAAATTGTTAGGAATTCTTCCGGTGTGAACAAACTAGTTCTCTCCATCACAGGAAAGGCGCTGGTCCAGAAGGTCTGAGATATCCATCAGCCTCTGAGCGCCAGAAATTTCATCCACCACCACAGGGAGTTTCTGAAGGCTGGCTATGTCAGCCAGTGCATTCATCACACATCCGATTCTACGGCCACCTGCCTCTGCAGCGGATTGCAAATTTGAACCGTACGCAGGATTGCGGGCAGCCAACTCGGCCCCAAGCACAATGGGAGTCAGCGGGTTCCTGATGTGGTGAGCAAGGCCTGCCTCAAGTTGGCTGAGCGCAGTGCTGACCCCTACCTGGACCGCTGCCATTCTGAGCTTTGCTTCCCTTTGCTTTTGGCCGGACACGTCCCTAACAATCACGGCCACGTTGCAATCATTGCAGGGTAGGAACCGGGATTCAAAGTTCCGCAGGCAATTTGCGTCCGAAAATTCATACTTGAGTTCCTTAATTGCGCCGGACTTTGCGGCCTGTCCAACCTTGTTCATGTAAGAGGCGGCCACTTCAGCGGGAAGTAGGTCAGTGAGCTTGGCGTTCATCACCTCTGCGCCGTTGAACTGGAGGCTTGGGCTCCGCCCCTCAATGAAATCGGCCACGTTACCGTCTTGGGTGACCACCAACATCGTGTCGGGGACCATGTTCGCCAGGTCGGGAGCCGTTGTTACGGTGCCCTCTTCAGTCGCCGGGTTATGGTCAATGGTTGCCAACATTTCGCCCTCCTCTGTCCCTATGCTGATGTCCCGTGTCCGCAGCCCTATTGTTACGCTGGGAGCCCAGGGGGTTCATCATCCAATCGGGTGATTGGAGCCGTTTAGCAGTCTGTTATGTGGTTAAATCACCCGTTCGGGTGACGGTGCCCACCAGTGGTTGGAACAAAGAGGTACAAGTCCCGGTAACGGTTCACGGAGAGGTTGCTCATTGATGAGGGGGGGGCGCGTTTGGGCTAACGGGCAGATTTCGAGAACGCGGGGATGACGTGCTTCCCGAAGAGTCGCATGGAGTTCATTTCCTTCTCAAAGTCCATGCCTGCAATGCCGTGGCTAGCGCAGAAAAGGTCATAGCCAATCAGGGTCTGTTGCTCTTCAAGCTTGCGCGCCACCGTGTCTGGACTGCCAATAATGGCCAAGCCGTTCTCTATCCAGAAGTCGTAAGAGCTGGCCATCCCTTTAAATACGCGCACTCGTTCTTTCAGGTGGGGCATGCTCTCATCATCATTCCCAACGCCAAGTAACTTGGATTTGCCAAAGCCCACGCGGGTGTTGTCTACAAACTCCCTGCCTAAACGACGGTCGTTAAGCAAGTGCGGCTCCGCCTCCTCGCGCGCTTTCTCATCCGTCTCAGCCACGTGGACAGTCCGCATGAGGAATGACCGGGGCATAAGCCCTTGGTGACGTGACTCCGCCCAGACCTTTCGATAGTGGGCCAGCTTCTCCGCGACCACAACGTCGGCATCAATATTCTGTGCGATGTGATAGTTCTTGCGCGCGGCAAACTCAAAGGCGCGGATGCTGTGAGCACCAGCCCAGATGGGCGGGTGGGGGTCCTGGAAAGGCCTGGGCAGGGGGAGTGCGTCATCAAACTGCCAGTACTTGCCGTTATAGGTGACGCTCTCCTGGTTCCACGCCTGCTCAATAATCTCCAAGGCCTCTTCACTCATGGCCTGCCGCTGAGAGAAGTCCAAGCCCCACCGGAGGAACTCGTGCTCATGCACCCCAATGCCCGTGCCAAACTCCACTCTCCCCCTTGAGAGGTGGTCCAGCATGGCAATCTCCTGGGCCAGCCGCATGGGGTTGTGAAACGGCAACTGATAGATCATGGCGCCAATACGTATGGTGCTGGTCCTTTGTGCCACAGCGGCAAGGTACACACTGGGGGCCGTGATCTGCCCTATGAAGGACCCCTGGTGCTCAATGATGAAGTAGGAGCCATAGCCAAGGGTCTCCGCCTCCTCCACCATTTGCAGGTGACGCTCATAGATGTCAGCGGCCAGGGGCCCCGTCGTCATCTCATGCGCGCCAAACCGGTCCCACATGTCAAATTCAAGGTCTGCCACGCTAACTCCTCTGCGGAAGGTCTGGGTTAGTAACCGTTGGCCTGTGCGTAGCTGTTGCGAATAACCTGACCGGGAAGCGCACCCGTGTGCTTCCCGTTTTCAATGAGCACCTCACCGTTGACCACCGTGCACTGGATACCCGTCGCCAATTCCTGAATCCTTGATGCACCGCCCGGGAGGTCAGACACCAGCTCCTGTGGTAGCGGGGCCACCGTGTCTGGGTCAAAGATAACAATGTCCGCTGCAAATCCGGGTCGGAGCAGCCCACGGTCTGGCATGCCCAACAGTGACGCCTGCATGAAGGTCAGCTTCCTGACCGCCTCCTCCAGTGACATGATGCCGCGCTCACGCACCCATAGGCTTAGAAAGAGCGTGCAGTAGCCGTAATTGGCGTTGAATACCAAATGCGCGCCACTATCAGAGAGGCCAATGACCGTATACGGGTTACGGAGCATCTCAGCCATCGCCTCAACATCACCGCCCACCTGCGTGATGTCAAAGGCCGTCTCCAAGTCCTCCTCCAGGACCAAGTCCAAGAAGGCGTCCAATATATCCATGCCCTGCTCCTGGGCAAACTCCTCCACGCTCTTGCCAATGAGGCTGCGGTTCTTCTCCAGAAACGTCTCCGCCACCACCATCTTGTCCCAGCGACGGGACCAGTTTTCATCCGATATGCCCACGCCCTGAATGCCCTCAATATGCATCTGCTTGCGAACCTCCGGGTCCCGGAAGGCCAGCATCTTCTCCTCATGGGAGGCAGCCATGAGCGGCCGCCAGGTGGGCAAGCCGTCAAACAACTGAGCGTTCTTCATAGTGAACCGCACCCTGGTGGAGCGGGGGTTAATGACGGGGTGCGCCCTCAGCCCCTGCTTGCCCATTCTTTCTAGGTGCGCAATGTGGTCCTTCCACCGGTCTGGGGCGCTGTAGCGGTGGACAATCTGGTTGTAGACCACAGGGCGTCCGCTTATCTCTGCCAGCTTGCTGCAGTAGCCCTCTTCCAACTCCAGTATTTCTGATGACCCTGACTGGATGACGCCGGTGCCCATCTCTCCCAGTACTGAGGTCAGCTCATACAACTCTTCAACAGGGGCAATGGCCGCAGGCACTGGCTTGCCTCGCTCATCAAAGTGGCGGGGGTTGCGGCCATAGGAGATACCCAACGCACCAGCGGCCAGGCCGTCACGCACCACCTGCTTCATGGCCTCCATCTCATCAGCAGTGGCAATAGCACGCTCCTGAGAGTGCTCCCCCATCACGTAGCGCCGGATGGCGGAGTGGCCCATCAGGCTGCCCACGTTCACGCCCAAATTGCCGTCCAGAGCCCGGAGGTATTCAGCGGTGGTGTTCCACCCCCACTTGACGTTGGCCTTCAGGATATCCAGGGAAATGGCCTCCACCCGTGAAAGCATCTGCAGCAGTATCTCCTCGTCCCCAGGGCGGACGGGAGCCAGAGAGAGTGAGCAATTGCCAAAGACCAGGGTGGTAACGCCATGGTACGGAGAGAACGTGCACAGCGGGTCCCAGGAGACCTGCGCGTCAAAATGACAGTGGTTGTCTATGAACCCTGGAGACACCGCCAGGCCACCGGCGTCAATCGTCTTCGTGGCGGGGCCAGTGAGCTTACCAATCTCCACAATACGGCCATCCTTGACCCCCACATCACCGTTGAATGACGGCATACCGGACCCGTCAATGATGCGCCCGTTCTTGATTAACAAATCGTAGGCCACGCCCACCTCCTTCGCGCCCATCGCACTGCGGCCGCCCGCTAGATGCGTGGCCGACATGCTAGTGAGTACTCGTCTGCCCGTCAATTGGCAGGTAGACACTACGGCGTCGTATTTTGTACGACGAATCTTTTTGCCTGTGAGGCCCAATAGACTCAGATATGACCCAATGAGGGCACCCTTACGACTTGAAAGGTTTGGCCCAGTCTGTCAACATAGGGGTATGCGTATTGGTCCTTTTGAATTCTCAGAACCCGTCCCTCAACTGCGAGAACCCCGGTTGATCGCAGCGCTAACTCCATGGATTGACGCGGGTAAGGTGGGGTCGCTGACCCTTACTGCCCTGGAAAATCACCTGGACACAACCGAAATTGGCCATTTGGCGGAGCCTGGCAAGTTCTTCGACTTTACCCGCTACCGCCCCACGGTCCACTACGAAGATGGTGAGCGATATACCACTGTCCCCAACGTGCCCATTCACCACGGCGTGGCAGCGGACGGGACCGATTTTCTCCTGGCAAAGATACTTGAGCCTCACACCTTCGCGGAAGAATACGTAGACTCCCTTGTGGAAGTCTGCAAGTACTTTGGCGTAAGCCAGTACTGCCGGGTGGGCGGCATGTATGACGTGGTCCCTCACACAAGGCCGCTGCTGGTCAATGGCTCCTTGAATGGAGAGTCCCTTGAGGGGAAGCACGGCATCAACAGAGGGCGGAGGCGTCCCTATGAAGGCCCTACGTCAATCATGAACATAGTCAGCGACAAGTTGAGCGAGTCCAATATAGACAACATCATGCTCATGGTCCGGCTTCCGCATTACGTCCAATTGGAAGAGGACCACGCGGGAACATCACGGCTCCTTGGCGTGCTGTCATCCCTCTACCAGTTCCCAGATGACCTGGGTGACACCCACCGTGGAGAGCGGCAGTACACCCGCATCACCTCTCAGGTTGAGGACAACGCAGAGGTAACGATGCTGGTCCAGCGACTGGAAGAGGAATATGACGCCCGCAGGGCAAGGTGGTCAGGCCGTTCCGGCCAATCACGTCCGCCAGAGCCTGATTCTGAAGACTTCTCCACGCCGCTGCTGCCGTCCGTGGAGCAATTGCTCAAGGAACTTGGTGAGAAAGAGTCTTAGGCTGTAATCACAAAAGTAAGCAAAAAGCCCCGGCAATGCCGGGGCTTCTTGCTTCTCTAAAGGAGAATGAAACTGGCAGGAGCGGGAGGATTCGAACCCCCGGCCGGCGGTTTTGGAGACCGCTGCTCTACCAGGCTGAGCTACGCTCCTACCAAAGCCCGGCAATCTAATCTAGCACTCCGCACAAAGAGGGGTCAAGCTAAAAAAGGGGCCCTTCCTAATTAGGAAGGGCCACATTGCGGAGCCAGGTCTGTTAGCTGAAGAGGTCCAGCGAAACCGCGGCACCGTACTGGATCACATTGTATGGCGTGCCAGCAAACTGGCACCTCGTTTAACGACAGGCGTGACGTTATCAGTTATGACAAATCCTTGTCAATACGTTATGGCACCGATTTTTGCAGCGGATTCCAATCAGGGTGCCGGAGGTTGACACTCTTCTTACCCTCACATACCCTGGCGTTATTCGCCACCGGAGTGGAACTCAGTGACCCAGGACTCACTCATCACGCCAGCAATGCAGCAAGCCATAGGGAGCGTTGTCGCCACGGAAGTGGCTGACGTTGAACGGGGTGCCATCCGCCGCTTTGCGGAGGCCATTGAAGACTCTAACCCGCTCTATGTAGATGAATCAGCAGCACATGCCAGCGGCTACCGTGACGTCATTGCACCGCCCATCTTCTTTCGCTCACTGCGGACGGCCACACCCTCCATGCCTGATGAAGCCAACGTCCCACGACTGCTGGACGGCGGCAGCGCATGGGAATACTTTGAGCCCGTATGCGCAGGAGACCGCATCACCCTGGTAACCACCGTGGAGTCACTGACTGAGCGGGCCGGTCGCTTGGGAAAGATGCTTTTCATTGTCTACGCAACGGAATACACCAACCAGGACGGCAGACCAGTGGCCGTCCAACGCAACACCATCATCCGGTACTAACCACCGGCCATTGAGGTCCCATGGCAGACCAACCGTATTTTGAAACCGTGCAGGTGGGAGACAAACTCACTCCTCTTGAGAAGCACACCACCACCCGACAACTGGTGAAGTACGCGGGCGCCTCCGGTGACTTCTATGAAATCCACTATGACCTGGAGTTTGCCCGCTCCACCGGGTTGGACGGCCTTATCATCCACGGCGCTCTGAAAAATGCCTTCCTTGCCCAGGCCGTGACTGACTGGATGGGGCCTGGGGGTAAGCTCAAGCAGATCTCCGCCCAGTACAGAGGAATGGACGTACCTGGAGACACTCTGACCATCCACGGAG
>JAQBVZ010000046.1 GCA_027625205.1 Chloroflexota bacterium | reverse complement strand
TCAGCCTTATGCCCGAGGCATTGACTGCCACTCGCCTATGGACTGCTGCACTGGGACGCTTACAGCTCCAAGTGACGCGGCCTAGCTTCGACACGTGGCTGAAAGGCACCGTTGGCCTCACCTTTGAGGGTGGAGAGCTGGTGGTAGGCACGCCCACCACCTTTAGCGCAGAGTGGTTGGAGAAGCGTCTCCATCAACTTGTCACTGATGCTGTGGCTGCTGTTTCCCTGCAACCGGTTGGCGTGACCTTCCGCGTGCATCAGCCACATGCCGTAGTTGAGCAGGCTCCACCGCCCGCACCTATTCCTGACATAGCCACATCACCTTCATCACCTGGCCCTGTCCGTTCTCTCCGGCCGGGATTAAACGCTCGGTACACCTTCGACACATTCGTCGTAGGTCCCTCCAACAACCTGGCGTTTGCCGCAGCGCAGGCTGTTGCTGACCAACCAGGACACGCGTACAACCCTCTGTTCATCTACGGGGGCGTGGGCCTTGGCAAGACCCACCTTCTCCAAGCTATAGGCCACCGCCTTCAGGCCAAGGGTCTGCGGTTCCACTGCGTGACGACTGAGCACTTCACCAACGAGTTCATTACGGCGATTCGCGAGCGAAAAACTGCTGATTTCCATGCGAAGTACCGGACTGTGGACGTGCTGTTGATTGACGACATTCAGTTCCTCAGCGGCAAGGAGCAGACTCAAGAAGGGCTCTTCCACACGTTCAATGCGCTGCATGATGCCAACCACCAAATTGTGCTTACTTCAGACCGATCCCCTAGCGCCCTACCATTGCTGGAGGACCGGTTGCGGAGTCGCTTCGAGTGGGGGCTTCTAGCGGATGTGCAAGCGCCAGAGCTTGAAACGCGGCAGGCCATTCTTGCTGCGCACGCCAAGTACATAGGGCAGCAGGTGCCAGGTGAAGTCATAACAGCTATTGCACAGCGGCCCATCCGCAGCGTGCGTGAATTAGAGGGTTCCCTCAACCGGGTAGCCGCTATGGCGAGCCTCACGGGGGCTCTCGTTGACCTAGAGCTTGCCATACGTGTGTTGGGACCGAATCCCGGAGAGGAATCTGCTCCGCTCACCACGGAAGCTATCATTGAGGCTGTTGCGGCCTACTTTCAACTCACTCCGGCAGCCATGGCAAGCCAACGTCGTGATAGGCACGCGGCCATGGCAAGGCACGTTGCCAGCTTCCTTCTCAGAGAAGAGCTCCACAGTTCACTAGATACGATAGGGTCTTCTCTAGGTGGACGGAACCATGCAACAGTGATGAACTCGTTGAAAAAGGTGAAGCAAGAGATCACCCTAGGGACCGCGTATGGGTCCGCTGTGACAAACCTTCAACAAGCTCTACATTCCGTTTCTCCACCTCACAGGGTCAATTAGCGAAGAACGCCACCCCCAGGGAGCAAGCAACTGCCTGCTCCCGCAGACTAAGTAAACAGAGTTAACAGAAATATGGTTCTTACTAGTATGATTTATAAAGACTTATAAAGAACTGATATAAGAAGATCTAAGAATTAAGAAAAGATAATGCTAGATAAGAAGATTCTTCACATCCTTGCGGGTAAAGGCGGTAATGGCTCTATCAGCTTCCGCACGGAGAGATTTGTAGCTAATGGCGGACCTAATGGGGGTGATGGTGGCGATGGTGGAAGCGTTATCTTCGTTGCAGACCGGGGCGTACGGACACTGAAAGAGCTATCCAGGTCTCAGAAGGCGGAAGCTCAGGATGGGAACCCTGGCGGTGGAAGTAACAAGACTGGCAGGAGAGGCAAATCAAAGCAGGTGAGGGTTCCGGTAGGCACGCAGTTATGGGAATGGAAAGATGGTGAAAAGGTACGGCTTGTAGGAGACTTGGAGGTTGAGGGCCAGAAGGTGGTGGCGGCGTTTGGAGGAGAAGGAGGGAAGGGAAACACCTGGTTCAAAAGCCCTACAAACCAAGAGCCGCTGTTGGCTGAGGGGGGGGAATTGGGTGAGGAACTGGATGTTCTCATTGAGGTGAAACTCCTGGCTGATGTCGCTGTTGTAGGTCCGCCAAACGCGGGAAAGTCCACGTTGCTTTCGGTGGTTTCGGCGGCAAAGCCTGTGGTGGCAGCGTACCCCTTCACAACGTTGGAGCCGGTGCTGGGCACGGTGGAACATCGAGGGAACCAAATGGTGTTGTTAGAGGTGCCGGGGCTGCTGGAAGGTGCGCACACAGGGAAAGGACTTGGCTTGGAGTTCTTACGGCATGTGGAGCGAGCCAGAGTGGTGTTGCAGCTTGTTGACGGCTTGGATGAGGACTATGTTAAGGCGTTTTGGTTAATTGATGAGGAGTTACGGCTGTACGGTGAAGGGTTGCCAGAGAAGCCCAGGGTTGTTGCGGTGACAAAGATGGATATCCCGGAATTGCTACCGAAAGCAGCGGCCCAGGAAGCGGCCCTGGCTGTTGCAGCGGGGAGTGAGCCGGAGTTGATCTCTTCTGCCACCCACACGGGCATCACAAAGCTGCTAGACCGGCTTCTCTTGATGGTCCAGGCGAGTGTGGCTGCTGAGGAAAGAGTGCCGGTGCGTGAGGTTGTTATCAATCATTCCGCCCAGCGGTACCGGACGTTACGGCCCACGGTAACGAAGGATGAGGAGACGTTTGTGGTATCGTGCCCACCAGCTGAGCGGATAGCGGAAATGGTAAACATCAATAATTGGAAGGCCCGGATGCAGTTCCATGGGGAACTGGACCGGCTGGGCGTGATAAAAGTCCTGGATTCTGTGGGAGTAGACTCTGGAGACACGGTGAGGATAGGCAGCCTGGAATTGGAGTGGCAGTAACGTGCGGAGAGGCTTGTTAGGCGGCACTTTTGACCCGGTCCACAATGGTCACCTCATTGTGGCTGAGCAGATCCGGGCGCAGCTTGCGCTGGACAGGGTTGATTTTGTGCCTGTGGGCGTCCAGTGGATGAAGCGGGATGAGACCATCCTGCCCGGTCAGCACCGCTTAGCCATGGTAGATCTGGCGGTGAGCGGGAATGACGCGTTCGGTGTGCTGACGCTTGAAGTGGATAGGCCCGGTGATACGTTCACTGTGGATACATTGGAAGAACTACATGAGCAGGCCGATGACGACTTGTTCTTCATCATGGGCATGGATGCTCTACAGAGCTTTGCGCGATGGAAAGACCCTGTCCGTATCTTGGAGCTGGCGACGTTGTTGGTGGTGCGCCGGCCACGCGTCCCCAGGGTTGGACTGGATGGGATAGAGGCCCTTGCCCCAGGCGCGTCAGACCGCATTGTAGAGGTAGAGGTGCCGCTCATAGACATCAGCAGCACGGTTATCCGGCAGCTGGTGGCGGAGGGACGGACGATACGTTACCTGGTCCCAGAACCCGTGCGGGACTACGTTGAGGCCAATGGACTCTACAGGTCACCTGCAGGCGCGGCTGGTGTCGCACTTTAGTTTTAGATAATGAGGTGAAGCCATGACTGAAACAACCGAACGCCTGTCGCTTGCACAGCGGACGCTAGAGCTATGCAAGGAACTAGGCGCGTTGTCATTTGGCAAGTTCACGCTCTCCTCCGGACTAGAGAGCACGTACTATTTCGATGGCCGCCTGCTGACGCTATCGCCTGAAGGAGCAACTGTGGTGGCCCAGGCGTTGCTGCCCTTAGTGCGTGCGTCTGGTGCTGTGGCCGTTGGTGGGCCAACGCTGGGAGCTGACCCAATGGTGGCTTCCATTGCCATGCTCAGCCATCAGGACGGCGGCATGCCTGTCCCCGCCTTCATTGTTCGCAAAGGTTCCAAAGACCACGGAATGGGGAAGCTCATTGAAGGGCCGTTGCCTCCAAAGGCTAAGGTTGCAATTGTGGATGACGCTTGCTCTGTGGGCGGGTCTTTGCTCCACGCGGTCCGCGCGGCGGAAGATGCGGGGTGCGAGGTGGTCCTGGTGGCAGCAATTCTGGATAGACACCAGGGCGGTAGCAAGCAATTCTTAGCTGAAGGGTACAGCTTCAAGGCAATCCTTGAAGCTGATGAGGCTGGCAATATAGCCCCGACAGCCGAATTCTCCTAGACAGGCTACAAACGTAAGGTACGCAGAAGGGGGAGGGCTCAGCCCTCCCCCTTCTTGATTGCTGGAAGTAGGCGCGTGTCCGGCTTTACACGTCTAGATTCTGAACGGAACGGGCGTGGGACTGGATGAATTGCTTACGGGGCGCAACGTCATCACCCATAAGTTCCGTGAAGATTGAGTTGGCGGCTGCCGCATCATCCACGGTCACCCGCAGCATGGTCCGCGTTGCGGGGTCCATGGTGGTCTCCCACAACTGGTCAGGGTTCATCTCCCCTAGGCCCTTGTACCGCTGGAGGCCAATACCGGCCTTCTCTGCGTGCCGCTCAAGGGTTGCCGCAAGCTCAAACCACGGGACCTCTTGAGCAACCTCAACATCGCGCCGCACCACGGTGAAAGTATGTTCACCGACATATTTGCTTATGGGGCCATAGAGCTGCAAGCAGCGATTCAGGGCCGGCGCCTCAAACAAGCGGCGGACGTCCAGTGTGCCTACACCGTCAACCACAAGGTTGAAGCGGTTCTCCTTCTGGTTCACCTTTGGTGTAGAGGTGTAGCCGTTCTCAGCAAACCAGGCCTGGAGAGCGTCCACTGAGGCTCTCCCTTCAAAGGCGATTGGATATTTGCTCTTCAACCCCTTGAAGAATATCCCCACCAACTTAGGCAGAAGGCCAATGGAGGCAAAGTCAGCAGTCCAGAGCTGGAGTTCCTTGAGACGCAGAATGAGGTCACGAATCTCTGCGCTTTGGAGCTGCACTTTCTTGTCGTTAGACGTCAGGGACATACGACCATACATCTGAGAGGCCATCCAGGCGTCCTTGTCAGCCTCAGCGAATTTGTATTCCACTGACCGCCCGCGAGAGACCCGGTAGAGAGGCGGCTGGGCTATATATAGGTAGCCGTTCTCAATGAGGGGCCACATGTGACGGAAAAAGAACGTTAGGAGCAACGTGCGAATGTGTGCGCCGTCCACGTCAGCGTCTGTCATGATGATGATGCGGTGGTACCGGAGCTTGGGTACGTTGAATTCCTGTCCCAGCCCCGCGCCAATGGCGGTGATAAGCGCGCGGATTTCTTCATGGCCTAACATCTGCTCCGGCCGGGCCTTCTCAACGTTGAGGATCTTACCCTTGAGGGGCAAAATGGCCTGAGTCCGCCGGTCTCTGCCCATCTTTGCGGAACCGCCAGCTGACTCACCCTCAACAACGTAGAGCTCACACAGTTCCGGGTTGCGCTCAGCGCAGTCAGCCAATTTACCGGGGAGCGAACCGCCGTCCATGGCGTTCTTGCGAATGACAAGGTCTCGCGCTTTACGGGCGGCCTCGCGGGCTCGTTGGGAGGTGAAGCACTTATCAATGATGCGCCGAGCTTCGTTAGGGTGCTCTTCCAGATAAAATTCTAGGTTCTGTACAACCACGGCCTCAACAATGCCCTTGGTGTCTGCGTTTCCCAGGCGGCCCTTGGTCTGCCCCTCAAATTGCGGGTCCGTGAGCTTCACACTGACCACGGCTGTAAGACCCTCCCGGACATCATCACCAGAGAGGTTGCTCTGGTCATCACGGAGGAGCTTCTGTTTGCGGGCGTAGTTGTTGATGGCGCGGGTCAATGCGGAGCGGAAGCCCGCGAGGTGGGTGCCGCCGTCCCCGGTGTTGATGCAGTTGGCAAAGGAGTAGGTGTTCTCATAGAACGAGCCGTTGTATTGGAGAGCGACTTCCACCGTGGTGGAGTCAACAACCTGACTGACATAAAAGGGTTCGTCGTGGAGGACCTCTCTGCTGCGGTTCAGGTGCCGCACAAAGCTGGAAATACCACCCTGAAAGAAGAAGGTCTTATCGTCCTCAGGATGAGTCTCGCTATTGAGGGTAATGGAGACGCCCTTGTTCAGGTAGGCCATCTCACGGAACCGTTGGAGAATCACGTCACGGTCATAGGCGGTGACGGTGAATATATCAGGGTCTGCATAGAAGCGGACCTTCGTGCCAGTCATGGTCTTCTGGTCTTCAGGCAGAGGGCCGTCGTCAGCAACGTCTGCGAGTGGGGCCCCCTTCCTGTACTCTTGATAGTAGAGGTGCCCGTCCCGGCGGACTTCAACGCGCATGAAATCAGAAAGAGCGTTCACCACGGAGGAGCCCACGCCGTGCAGACCACCGGAGACTTTATAGGCGCCGCCGCCAAACTTTCCGCCCGCGTGCAGCGTGGTCATGATAGTCTCAAGCGCGGACTTGCCCGTGGTTGCAT
>JAQBVZ010000045.1 GCA_027625205.1 Chloroflexota bacterium | reverse complement strand
TTTTCTATCTCTTTGAATTAGACCGTGGGCATCTAAAGCGTTAGCCGCCGGTACAAGTAGGGCAGTCTGCTGGGAAGTTCTGAGATGTCTGGAAGTACCTCATAATTCATGTCACCGGCCATCATCTTCAGGTAGTCATGCCCCTGGCGGTCCACGGTAAGACAGAAGGGCGTAATGTCTTTCTGTCGCGCTTCCATCAGAGCCATCCTGGTGTCCTGGACGGCGTACTCTTTTTCCACACCCTCCCGGCTGTACCCGCGGTCCTGAGGGCGACCGTCACTGATAAGGAAGAGGAACTTGGTCTTGGACTGCACCGCCTCCAATTTGGATATGGTGTGGCGGATGGCGGGCCCCATGCGGGTGGCATGGAGTGGCGCCACTTTATCCAAGCGCTGCTTCACAAGGTCAGAGGGTTTTTCCTCCACGTCCTTGATGACGTAGAACTCCACGTTCTCCCGGCCAAATCCTGAGAAGCCATATACGCCGTACTGGTCTCCAATGAGGTCAAGGGCGCTCATCAGCAGCACCATGGACTCTTTCTCTATGTCTATGATGCGCTTGTACTGGCGGCGGGTCCCTTCCGTGCGACGAGTGCGCAGCCACTTGGCGTACTCCGCCGGGTCAGTGGGAACGTCCCAGTCTGCCGCGTCACGGCGGGTATCATCCACGGCCTCTGCCGTAGATGCGCTCATGTCCAAAAGGAAGGCCACACTGACGTCGCGCTCATCCTTGTTGTTGCGCCAGTAGACGTTGTCATCAGGGGAGTGGCCGCCGCGGATATCTATCATGGCGTCTATGGCGGCGTCCAGGTCTATGTCCTCACCCTCTTTGAGCCGACGGGCCTTGCGGTGCATCTCAGGCCGTACCATCTCAAATTGGCGTCTAATCTGTTCCATCAGGCCCGCGTAGGTCTGGAGGGTCTCCGCATAGAAGCGAGTATCACCTGCCGCGGGCTGCTTCTCATGGACGACGCACCAGCGTGGGCGGTAGTCATTGGCCCTGAAGTCCCATTCATCGTAGACGTAGCTGCGGGGCTCCCGTGAGTCCAGGGGGCCGCCGTCCTCATCTTGGTGAGGAATCTGGGCGTTCCCTGAGGAGACTTGGCCCTTCTTGGCGGAGCTCTCTGCTTCCTTCATCAGGTTGTTGGCAAAGGCCGTCAGGTCCTCACCATCTTCCATATCCAGGTCAGTGCTGTTCTTAAGCAACTCCTCAAGCATCTCTTGGCTCATGGCCTGCATTTCTTCGCTGCCGTCTGCGCCTTGCTCAACGCGCATCCGCATCAGAAGCTGGACCATTTCAGGCTTGAAGTCGCCCCGGAAGTCCACATCGTCCGGTGACTCGTAGTCCTCAGATGACTCCTGGCCGTCACCCTCCTGGCGGCGTTGCATCTCCTCCACAATCTGGTCGCTGTCGCCCTCGGTGAACTCCTCGTTGTCCAGGTCTTGGTCTTCCCACTCATCTGGGGCTATTTGCGCTGAGGGTAGCTGGGAGATGATGTGGTAGATGCGAAGGGCAGCCTCCGCAGAATCTTCCACTGTGGCTTGCGTGTCTTGGAGGTGACCTAGGATGCCCGCAAGGGTCTTGGCCTGGTCCGCATATTCCACCGGTACCGGCACGTGAGCAGACCGGTCCAAGCTCAGGCGGACAAGCAACTCCACCATGGCCTGCTGGAGAGGCATTTCTTTAATGGAGGGCCGGGTGCCTAGCGCGTCAACCTGGACCGACTGGTAGTCTGAGGCCAGGCCTCTGTAGTAATGCTTGAGCAGATTGTCGATACGAGCGTCTTCCACAACGGAGAAGATATCTGCGCCCATCTGCCGGTTGGTGAAAAGGTCAAATAGCCGGGAGATGTTGGTTGGACTCTCTTGCTCACTGGCAATGTCACCGCTGGCAGAGGGGTTGAACTTGGGACGGAGGTCGTCGAACAAGTTAGAGGGCTGCGCGTAGTCGAATTCAAAGCTGTTGTACTCCAAGTGGCCTGTTTGGTGAGTGGATACCACCTTGAGCCATGCAAAGTTCTTGGCCTTGTCCGCATACTGGTCAGCCACCTCTGGCAGGTACACACTGGTGCCATCCGTGGAGGCGGCCTCAACGGACACCCAGCCAAGGTTCTTGTCTGACAACTCGTGAGAAGGTTTAATCTCCACATCCGACCCAGCCAGGGCCTGGCAGTAGAGGCGAAGGAACCCCCTGATTTTCTCCATCTCTATGCTGGAGGAAAGGGCATTCAGCACCTGTTCTGAGCGGGCTGACTCCAAACGGAAGTAGGCCACACCTCCGTCAACATTCTCGTTAAGCAACTCAACGCCCTGCTGGAACCAGGAGTCCACCTGTCCAACGCTGATGCGCTCCATCACCCGTGGAACGCTGGCAAGAAACGCGCCCACGGCCTCCAGAGACTGCGTGCTAAGTCCCTCCGCCTGTTCCAACACGTGGCCGTGGTTTTCAGCGCTGATCCTGGCCAGCGCCTGGGTGGCCTCCAGCATGAACCCGGATACGTTGTTCATGCCCTGCTTGGCCATGGCCTCCGTGATATGGAAGAACTTGCTGCGCTGGCCCCGGTCCACGCCGGTGGAGATGCGGGCCGCAACTTCAAAAGCGCCGCGCACTTCCCGCCAACTGCTTTCCGCAAGGGTTACCGCCAGTGAGATGAGCTCTCCCCGGTGACTGACGTTGGGAAAGACGCGCTGGCCAAGGTGGAGGCATTCAGTTGCAAGGTCAAACGAGCGGTACGAGAGCGAGTTCACCAAGCCAACGAACTGCTCCATCTCACGGTAGCTCAGGTGGGCGAGGAGGTCAGGGCTCGATTCAAAGAACCGAGCCGCTAGGCTGCTGGACTTCCATGTACCGCGACAAAGCTGTTTGCCCAGGCCAGCCCAGCCGGATACATACCGGGCTGGCAGGTGCGCGACGACGGCAGGACTTATTTTAAAGAAGGAGGAGGCCACAGTGGGTGATTCCTCACATAGGACCGCGCCGTTCTCAGACCAGCGGAGAAACTGAGGGAAGGTCAAAACCTCCAGCACCTGAGAACTGACGTGGAAGTACTCCACCGCAGCTTCCCATGCCCGGCCCGTCTGCTGTGCTACGCGGACTCCTTCACGGGCCCATTTGAGCACCTGCGTCTCATCCAAGTGTTCAGCAACCGCCTCCTGGGTCTCCTCAAACGCAGCCAGGAGGGCAGGAGGGTATTGCTGTAGCTCAGTGGTGATCTGCTTTAGGGTTGGTGACCTCACAGGGACACCTCCGCCGTGGCTCCTTGGAGCTTGACTGTTGCCACCATGTCAAGAAATTGGGTCATGATCCATGCGGTGGCCCCATAGATGAGGTGAGACCCAAAAGCGTACGCGTGGCGGCGGTCCAAGACACCAGCACGGTTCACCCGCGTCTCATGGCGCGTGTTGGCCGGGTCTAACAGTGAGTCCAATGGGACCTCCAAGACCTCGCCCACTTCCCTGTCGTTGGTGGTGAAGGTGTAAGGGTAGGGAATGAGCCCCACGTATGGCGTTACGAGGAAGTCTGTGCGGGTTAGGACGGGGTCCAACTGGCCCAGGACGGTTACGTCGTTCTCTTGTATGCCAATCTCCTCCCATGTCTCGCGGAGGGCAGTGGCTTGGAGGTCACTATCCACGGACTCAGGTCTGCCGCCTGCAAAGGCAATTTCACCCTTGTGCAGGCGCACGTAGTTGGAGCGTACTGTTAGCAGCAAGTAGTAGTCATCAGGGCGCTGGTCCACAAGCAGCAGCACGGCGGCGTCATGCGCGCCGTTGGCTTCTATGACACGAGGCGTCCGCTGGGCCAGGAGGCCCTTCAACGCTTCGGTGAGAGGAACAGTCATACTGGTATACCGCCTCTGTTCGATTGATGGTGCGAGACCGGGCCTAGCTACGGGAAAATGGAAGCGGCAACCTCACCCACGCTCCGCTGGATGTCAGCGTCGTCCGTCAGCCCCCAAACAACCGAGACCTGAGCGGCGCGCCGGGGCTCAACCCCCTGGGCAATCAACCGTCCCGCGTAGACCAGCAGGCGGGTGCTTACGCCCTCCTGAAGGCTGTGGCCACGGAGGTTTCTAATCTTCTCTCCCAAGAGCGCCAGGGACTCAGCCGTTTGAAGATCCACGCCGCTCTCATGGGCAATGATGGGCGCCTCCAGCTCCTTGGGCGGGAACGTGAACTCAACAGCAACAAACCGCTGCCGTGTGCTGTGCTTCAAATCCTTGAGCGCGCTCTGGTAGCCAGGGTTGTAGGAAATCACCAGCAAGAAATTGGGGTGGGCTTGTATGACCGTGCCCAACTTGTCTATGTGCAGTAGGCGGCGGTGGTCAGCCAGGGGGTGAATAATCACCGTGGTGTCCTTCCTGGCCTCTACAATTTCATCCAGGTAACAGATGCCGCCGCGCTTGACCACTCGTGTCAGCGGGCCGTCAAACCAGCGAGTGCCGCCCTCCTCAAGCAGGTACCGGCCCACGAGGTCACTGCCGGTCAGGTCTTCATGGCAGGCCACGGTCACCAGTGAGAGGCTGTTGCCATCCTTCGTAGGGTTATTGCGGAACTGATTGTTCAGCCGCCATGACATGTATTCCACAAACCGCGTCTTCCCCGTTCCAGTTGGGCCTTTCAAGAGGACGGGTATGCGTTGGGCGTAAGCCGCCTCAAACAGCTCTACCTCATCCCCAACGGGCAGGTAAAACGGTTCTTCTTCAACAACGTATTCTTCAATTGCGCTTTCGCGGATCGGAGTCTGTGTCGAATCTGCCATGATTTACCACTTCCCAGTAATTCGTTGTTCCCATAGGTACTGGACTTGGCGGCGGAGGTCATCCAAGCCGCCGGAATTGTCTATCACCACGTCTGCTTGCTGCCTGCGCCACTCATCTGTCGATTGGGCCTCTACGCGCTGGACCACTTCCTGTGGACTGAGACCTCGACCCCGTTGCAGACGCTCACTCACTGCCTCAATTGGCGCTGATACCGTCCACACCTCATCTGCCATATCTCGCCAGCCAGCTTCGAAGAGGAGCGCCGCTTCCACGATCACAACAGGCACATCCTGACGGCGTAACTTCTCCAGACGGCTTTGGATGGCTTCACGAATCAGCGGGTGCAGGGCCTCGTTCAAACGACTCCTTGCTTGCTCATCCGCGAAGACCAGGCGTCCGAGCTTGACTCTGTCTATTACGCCTTTGCTGTCCAGAATGTCTCTGCAAAAGAGAGATACTACTCGCTGCCACCCTTCGGTGCCAGGCAGGTACACGTCATGGCCAGTCTTGTCAGCGTCAATCACCTGCGCGCCTAAGGAACGAAGCGCATCGGCAACTTCACCTTTGCCCGCGCCAATGCCACCCGTGAGTCCTATGACTCTCATTGGTCAGCCCAACGGCTAGCTGATGATTTTAGCATGGTGCAAACGGGAGAGACAACGATGGTTGCAAGCAATTGTAGGCTCCTAACCTAACGGCGGCTGCTACAATATAGCAGCATGACGATTTCCGACGCACGGTTACACCTAAAATCCGCTTCTGCGGGAGCACTCCGGCGGCATTCACTGGAAGTCCTGGAGTTCCCTCTTGTCCGCGATATCCTGGCGGGTTATGCCCAGTTGCCCATCTCCAGGGAACTGGCTAGGTCCCTGACGCCTGAATACACCCTGGAAGGGGTGCGGCATCTTCAACAGGAGACTGCAGAAGCACGCCTGCTGCTGGAGGAGACCGGCGACGTTAACCTTGCAAGTGAACGAGACGTCCGCTCCGTGCTGGACCGCGCCTCTCGCGGAGGGACGCTTACGGGTGAGGAGCTATGGGCTCTGGCAGACGCTTTGGAGCTTGTCCGAAGGGCAAAGGCCGCCGGTACGCTGGTACGAGGCAAGACGCCTCTGCTGCGAGCGCTGTCCCGGAATATCCCTGACCTCCGCCCCCTTGAGCGTGAACTCCGCCGCAAGGTGACCTCCGGTGGTGAGGTGGCGGACGAGGCCACTCCGTACCTGCGGGAGCTGCGTGCCGAGACTCGCGCGGCCTATCAGCGTGCCGTCCACGCATTGGAGTCCTTCATGGACGGCGGGCCTGTCCGGGAGATGCTTCAAGAGCGACTGATAACAGTGCGGGCTGACCGTCTGGTTATTCCAGTGAAGGCGGAGTTTCAGGGGCGGATCAACGGGATTGTGCATGACGTTTCAGACTCAGAGGCCACAGTCTTTATTGAGCCCCTTAGCTCCATTGGAGTAGGGAACGCGTGGCGGGGGCGGTCTGCTGCTGGGGTTGAAGAGACGCAGCGTATACTCCGTCAGCTTTCAGCGACGGTGGCACGGCAGGAACATGCCATACGGCAGGCTCTGGACTTGAGCGCGCGTGTGGACCT
>JAQBVZ010000044.1 GCA_027625205.1 Chloroflexota bacterium | reverse complement strand
CCGCACAGTGGACAGCGGGGCCTCCCCGCGGCGCAGGCCCAGAATGCTTGGTCAGCCAGAGCGTTTATCTGTTGAGATGACATCCACACGGCAGCGGTAGGTTGGGCAGCGCTAGCCCGCTCATGGACCATAATCACATATAGGTCGCGTTCCCTGTCGTAGCCCAGCGCAAGTTGAGCAGCCTTGAAATCATAGTCCGCAGTGGCGTCACCGCCGGATGGGGGGTCGTCGCCAAAGTGCTGCGCCATCTCCGTGCGGAGGAGTTGCTTGATGGACAAGGCCAACTGATAGAGTTGCTCCTTCTCCAACCAGATTAACGCTGAACCGCGCTCAGCTTCCGTACGTAACCGGAAGTGACGCTGGCCTGCGGGGCCCACTGATTCAGCAGTTATCTGGTGACAAACACCAAGGTCATGTCTGGCCGATTCAAATTCATCTTGGTTCATAGTGACATCATCTGGAAATTGGTGGGCTTGGCAAACATGAGGAGATGGGCGGATGGAACCGTACGGACCCTAGTCTACGAACATGGCCCCTACGGAGAGCCCGTTGTGGATACGGTGGATGGCCTCTCCAAGCAGGCCTGCCACAGAGATAACCGTGATTTTGCCGTCCCGTTTGGTCACGTCAACAGCAATCGTGTCGGTTACCACCAACTCTTTGAGTGACGGGCTGCTGCTGATGCGCTCAACGGCGTTCTTGGAGAACACTGGGTGCGTACAACAAGCGTACACCTCTTTCACGCCCTGCTCCTTAAGAGCATCCGCCGCGTTCAGCAAAGAGCCGCCGGTGTCCACCTCGTCGTCCATGAGGATAGCCGTTTTACCCTTAACATCACCAATGATGTTGAGGGTCTCGCTCGTGCCGTCATTGCCGCTGCGCCGTTTCTCAATAATGGCCAGGGGCGCTGATAGGCGTTCAGCAAAGTCCCGTGCGCGCTTGCTGATGCCAATGTCCACCGCAACCACCACAATGTCCTCCAACTTCTTCTCTGTGAAATACTCAGCAAGAATGGGGAGGGCTGACAATTCATCCACAGGAATGTTGAAGAAACCTTGTATCTGTCCTGCATGGAGGTCCACGGTCAGCACGCGGTCAGCTCCCGCCACGGTGAGCAGGTCCGCCACCAGACGCGCGGTTATAGGCACCCTGGGTTGGTCCTTCTTGTCCGTGCGTCCGTAGCCGTAGTACGGGATCACAGCCGTGACCCGTCCGGCTGATGCGCGCTTGGCCGCATCAATCATGATCAGCAGTTCCATTACGTGGTCATTGGTGGGGGCAGTCAGGCCTTGAACCAGAAAAACGTCCCGCTGGCGGACGTTTTCCATAATGCGTACAAATGTATTGTCATTGCTGAACTTGAAGACCTCTATGTTCCCAAGCGGCATGCCAAGGTATTCGCAGATAGTAGCCGCCAACTGCGGATTCGCATTCCCGGAGAAGACCTTTAGCTCCTCATAAACGGCCATGTCAGACCCTCGTTCTTGCATCAAGTTGGTGCCTGGACGGAGATTCTTAGTGTGGGTTACCGGTTCAGATGGAACGGCTCTTACCATAGCCTGAGAGCAACGAACACCGCAAGAGGGACGCGCACAATGTTGGGGCGTCTACGGAGCGGGCTTACGCGCGATTGAACTTTCCGCCGCTGCCCATGAGTCCATGCTGCTGGACCGTCACTCGCCGCTCAGGGTCGCTGACCACGTGACCAATTGGCTGCGCCACGCCGTCCGCGCCGCGAATGGCCGCCAAGGCCGTGTCCACCTGCTCTGGCGACACCACCACGCAAAAGCCAACGCCCATGTTGAACACCGTGTACATCTCAGCTATGTCCACGTTCCCTTCCCGCTGAATTACGGAAAAGATGGGCGGCACGTCAAGCATGTCTGTCACCACGTAGCCTACCGGTGCATTCAACCGTGACAGGTTCAGGAGGCCGTCGCCGCTGATGTGGGCCAGCCCCTTCACGGGAACTCCCGCCTTCAGCAACGCCATCACCTCAGGGACGTAGATGTGCGTGGGCCGTAGGAGTTCTTCACCCACCGTCTTGCCGCACTCCGGCAGGAGGCGGTTAACCGCCTCCTGGTCTGTCTGCAGCGCCTGCCTTGCAAGCGTTAAGCCGTTGCTGTGAACGCCGTTGCTGGGCATGCCAATGATGATATCTCCGGGGGTTATGCTGCTGCCCGTGATGGGCTCCCGGCCGTCCAGGATGCCCATGGCCGTGCCGCTGATGTCGAACGCGTAGCCAGGGCGAGGCCCTGTCAGCGAATCGGGGTGCTGGGAGAGCTCTCCACCCACAATGGCCACTCCCGCACGGAGCGCGCCGTCCCGCAGGCCGTGCCCCAGGGCCTCCAGAAGGTCAGGGGCTGGCTCCTCCACACTGATGTAGTCCACCAGCGTGATGGGCTCCGCGCCGGTGCAAATAACGTCATTAACGTTCACCGCCACGCAGTCCCAGCCAATGCCTTCATAAGACCCCACAGCTTGAGCCACCATGGCCTTGGAACCGACACCGTCAGTTGAAACCACCAGGGAGAGATCGCTCCGTAAGCGTACAGCGTTGGCAAAGAACCCGTTGGGCAACAGAGGCTCCCCCTGCCCTTCACGGAACGTCAGAGTCTCATTCACCCAGCGCAACAGCCCCTTGAGGCCTGCTGATGCAGCCTCCGGGTCAACGCCCGTGGAACTATACGTAAGGGATTTGTCGCCGCCGGATGTCATGCCGTGTCACTACTCCTTTGAGAGGCTCCCATCTTACCCCACCACATGCGGCCCACGTATGTACTGCGGGCCGTCTACGCGGCGGTTGTGGAACTGGAACCTTTGTACAGCCGCAAGGGCAACAGGATAAGCCCCGCCAGTACCAAAAACGCTCCCGCCAGCAGGAATGCGGAGCCATAGCCATAAACGTCGCTCATGCGTCCCGCAATGATAGGCGCTGGGAGCACAAATATCTGCGTGATGAGGCCGGTCAGACCCATGGATGAGGCCTGCACCTGCCTGCCGGCCACGTCCATAACAGTGGCGGTGGTGATATTGGTCAGGGTGTAGAAGAAGAGGCCAATGGCGGTCACCACCAACGCAAGGGCAATGCCCGGAGCCGCGACGTCCAGCAGTGCATACAACACGCCAAGGGCAATGAGGGACGGCGCAAGCACAGCCTTCCGGCCAAACTTGTCTGACAACGGACCCAGCACCGGCTGAGACAGGATACCCATCCCGTGGAGCAAAGCAATATAGACGCCCAGTACGAAAGGGGAGTACCCAAGTTCAAGTTGCAGGTAGAGCGGCAGGAACGCCAGCACTATCAGCCTGCCCATGGTCATCAGACCGTTGGCGGTCGCCACGCCTATAAAGGTGGGGTGCTTAGCCAGGACGCCCAACGCCTTGAGGTACCCGCCCTGAGCCGTCTTGGCCTGCTCACCGGAAAATGAGTTGCGCAACAGTCTCCATAGCAACAGAGCCGTCAACAGGCCAAGGATGATCTGCAGTTGCAGGACGGTCCGCCAATAGAAAGCGGCCAGCAGCGCGCCAAAGGCCAGAGGCGTGACAGTATCCAGAACCGTCGCACCCATGCCATGGATGGACAATGCGGTGGCCCTCCGGTCAGGGAAGGTGTTGGAGAGGGTGCCCAGAGCCGTGGGGTGCCACATAGCGGAGGCCAGCCCTGAAAGCAAGGCTCCCACAATAACCACGCTGTAGAGATTGGCGGTTCCCAGCGTGAAGTACGCCAGGCCCATAACCACCAAGGAAAGCGCCAAGATACGTCCACGCCATTGAGGGAATTTGTCCGCCGTGGCGCCCGTGGGGAGGTTCAGTGTGCTGTTAGACATCTGACGCGCTGAACTGATGACACCAACCTGCACGTTGCTCAGGCCCAGAGCTTCCGCAATGGTGGGCAGTATCACGGGGAAGAGCTGCTGGTACCAGTGGATGACAGTATGGCCGCCGGTGATGACACCAAGCAGCTTGAGCCGTTCAGAGCCAACGCCCTGGACGGCAGCCATGGATTTTCTGATGTTTACCATAGGTGGGACTGAAACATTATCATGCGGCCCCCGTGTTATAAACCAACGGGCCGTCGCCTGCAAGAGATGGCCGCCTCACACTTAACGTCGTACGGCATCAGGCGCTCTGGAAAACGTCAGCGTCACGGGTGTAGCCGCCCAGCCGTTGAGCGGAATTGCGGTTCACCAGGTTCCGTCCGTACATGGGGTGATAGAGGCTACGGACCTCATGCTCCAAGGTGAAGAGGTGTTCTCCGTTCTCCGGGTCCACCAGGTCTTGAAAACGGTACTGGTTGGCGTCCGTCTCCTCAGTAATAAGCCCCTTCTCCTGTAAGAACTCGTAGGGCTTTGAAAAGTTGCTCAGGTACACGGCTACGTGATGGCCGTCATACGCCCGTTCAGGGGCGTCGCTTTCAACAAATCGCAGCGTCTGCCATCGGCCCGTCTCCACACTGGTAACGCCGTTCCTGACCTCCGCAGGGCAGCCCATCACTCGCTCATAGAACCGTGCAATGCCAGCCGCCGTGCCTGGCCTGACGGGAAACTCCACGTAGGGCATGCCCAGCACCATCTCGCCAAACTGGGGCGCGGGAGCGTAACACCGGAAGCGGTTGCTCCAGGGACAGGTCACCGCCACATAGCCGTCCTCGTCAGACCAGGCAAACTCAGTGCCTGTAAGCCGGGGCTCCACTATCCGCAGACGCTGACGTAGTGCGTCAAGGTCTGGTACCACAAGGCCAATGTGCCCGGGCACCACCTGAGCATCAGGGCGCGTGGGCAAGTGGAACTGCTGGCGGCCCAGGTTCACCCACATATTGTCCACGCCCACAGTCATGTAGGGGTCGCGAGTAAAGCCAAGGCCCATGAGGTAGAACAACGTGGCGATACCCTGGTCAGGCACAGTCACATTCACGTGCTCAAGAGCCAGCATATTGCCAACGTTCTGAGTTTTACGGTCGTAGCTTATGGTAGCCATAGAGACCTCCTCAACCAGCAGGCCCAAAGTTTACTCCATCAACGCTGTCTCCGACATTATCGCTCATTCTCGCGCGGTCTTCCCTTGACCCGCCAATGGCCCAATCTCATAATGAACGTAAGGGAAGGCCGTTGTCATCCGGGGGAAGAGCCTCCGCTGGTTTCAGCAATACGACTTCCTGACTGATGGACGGGATAGCGCATGTTTGGAACCATCGCCCTTGCGCCCCGCTCCATTGAAGATTACCGGCCAGTGGTCGGAGACGCCGTCGTCGACCAACTACGAGCGCTCGCGGAGCCTCTTCAGGGCAAACGGGTGCTCTATGTATGCTCTCCAGCCGCCAACCGCGCCGTTCGCGCCGTCCTTGAGAGCACGGTCCATCTGATGGTGGACCTCGGCATCAACGCCCAGTGGCAGCAGCTCCGGATGCCCGTTGAGTTCCAGGAGATGGACTCCCGCCTCAGGAGAGCCATGTCTAGGGCAGACGCGCCTTGGACACGAGAGGACACCGTCCAATGGCAAGACTTCAATGAAATGAACGCCCGTCTGTATGACGAGGACTTTGACGTGGTGGTGGTCCACCACACAGCGTCTATCAGCCTGTATGAGACCATTACGCGCATACAGGGCCAGAAGCCTGCCGGGGCATGGGTATGGCACGCCCACAGAGACTACCGTGGCGCCAACCCTGATGTGTGGGAGACCGTCATGCGGCACGCAGCCGGGTTTGCAGCCGCCGTATCTGACTACCCTGAGTTTGCCGGAGAGTCCGTACCCAACCGTGTGAAGGCCGTAATCCGTCCAGGTGTGGACCCTCTGGGTGCCAGCACTCAACCCGTGAGTGAACAGGTCAGGAGAGCGCTCCTCACCCAACGGGGCCTTGACTTGGACCAGCCCATCCTCTGCCAGGTCTCCCGGGCCAACCGTGAAGAGTACCCAGTCAAGATAATGGACGCTTATGAGTTAATTAAGGCCTATCGCCCTGAGGCCCAGCTTGTGTTGGTGAACCTGTCAGGGATTGAAAGCGCTGACCTCCAAAATATGATGGACATGGTGAATACCTACCAGGCCAAGCTGGGTAACATCCTGCTACTAACGGACTTGGACAAGGTGGGGAACGTGGAGTTGGCCTCCCTCCGGCAGGAGGCGACGGTCATCATGCACCAGGGCCTGCCCCACGGGATATCAATGGAATTATTGGAGGAGATGTGGCAGAGCAAACCCATTGTGGGAGGTCACAGTTCCGTAGCTGAGGCTACCCTCCAACATGGACGCATCGGCCTCCTTGCGGACACGCCACTGGAACAGGCAGAGGCAGTCATCTCCCTTCTCGACTCCCCCGCCAAAGCCCAGCGCATGGGCGAGAGAGCCCACAATGAGATAGCCCGCCGG
>JAQBVZ010000043.1 GCA_027625205.1 Chloroflexota bacterium | reverse complement strand
GAGCTCTCCAAGCCACACCAAGAACATGGTGCCCCCCACAAAGGAGAACACAATGGTCAGGGTGGTCAGCGCTCCGTCGCCAAAGAGGGTGATGGGCGTGTTAAAGACGCCTGCACGGGAGAAAATCAGCAACTGGCCATAGCCCTGAAGAAACGCGATGGGCACCGTGAGCCAGTGAGTAAATTGGTTAATCTGTTGACGCCCTGCGGCGCCCTCTTTTGATATGGCCTGGAGCCGCGGTATCACCGGCACCAGTATTTGAATAACAATGCTGGCAGTAATGTACGGGTATACGCCAAGAGCCACGACGCTCAGGTTCCTGAGGCCCCCACCGCTGAATAGGTCAAAGAACGCCACAAGGTCATTCTGTTGAAAGACCTGGCCAAGCACGTCACGGTCAGCTCCAGGAACAGGCACATGGGCCAGGAACCGGAAGACCATCAAAATGAACAGCGTAAAAAGAATCTTCCCGCGCAAATCAGGCGTGCGGAAAGCATCGATCATCGCTTGAACGAGTTGAGGTCTTCCTGATGTCCCACGGGACTGAGTTGTTGGCGCCGCCCGCATATTCTCTATCTACCCCCCGCCGTACCGCCTGCTGCCTCTATCTTGGCCTTGGCTGATTCGGAATACTTGTCAGCCTTGATCTGCAACGCCTTGTTCAGTTCCCCCACACCCAACACTTTTACGCGCTGTTTGGCGCTGCGCACCAAGCCATGCTGCGCCAGCACCTCAGGGGTTACATCTGTGACTCCATCTGGCAAACGGTCAAGTCCCTTTAGGTTGACCACTTGGTATTCTTTTGTGAAGAGGTTCTTAAAACCCCGTAGCATGGGAAGACCCTTAATCAGTGGGTTCTGTCCACCCTCAAATCCGGGACGCACGCCACCACCGGCCCTGGAATTCTGGCCCTTCATGCCTTTACCTGCATACGTGCCCTTGCCGGAGCCGTTGCCCCTGCCTACACGTTTACGGTTTTTACGCGGGTGCACCGCACGCAATTCATGCGCTTGCATTGCTGGACCTTCTCTTCCGGGGCTGCTCTTCTTCTGACGCGGGTTCCACCTCTACCAGGTGACGCACTTTATGCAGCATCCCCATGATGGTGGGGGAGTCTTCATGTATGACTGAGTCCCGTATACGTCGCAGTCCCAGCGCCCTGACTGTCCGGCGCTGGTCTCGTTCGTAGCCAATCAGGCTCCGGACCTGTTTGATGCGGAGCTTAGCCATTGTCCTTACTCTCCTCGACTTCATCAGTGGCCTCAGCCTCTTCTTGCGCCGCTTCCTCAACAGGAGCGACCTCTGCGACCGGCTCTTCAGGCGCTACCGCCTCAGGAGCGGGGGCTTCTTTTGCCACCGCTTCCTCAGCAGGAGCTGCCGCTGCAACCGGCTCTTCAGGGGCTGCTGCCTCAGGAGCGGTGGCTTCTTCTGTCACCGCTTCTGCAACTGGAGCTGCCTCTGCAATCGGCTCTTCAGGGGCTGCTGCTTCTGCCACAACCTCAGGCACCACCGCTTCGGGAACAGCGGTCTCAGGAGTTTCTGGCGTGGCAACTTCCGCAACCACTGGCTCGGGAGTCGCAACCGGGGCCTCAACGGGCACAGCAGCGGGGGCTCTCTCGGTACGTCGAGGGGTCGCCGCCTCAGCGGGCGATGGGGGCACAGGTACGCCCTTCAAGGGACGTAGCATTTGTAGGCCGGCCACTGTGGCCTTCACCACGTTAATTGGGTTCCGGCTTCCCAAAGCCTTGGCTGATACGTCCTTGATGCCTGCCACTTCCATGACAGCGCGGACGGCGCCTCCGGCAATGATGCCAGCACCAGTAGTAGCGGGCTTCATGAGCACCTTGGACGCGCCATACTTCACATGGACTGCATGCGGAATGGTGCTGCCATGCATAGGAACATCAATCATGGCCTTCTTGGCTATTGCAACGCCCTTCCGAACAGCGTCCGGTACTGCAACACCCTTGCCCATACCCAAGCCAACCTTGCCGTGGCCGTCACCAATAACCACCATGGCATTGAAGGTCAAATGGCGTCCGCCCTTGACCACCTTGGCCACACGGCGGATTTGAACTACCTTCTCAATAAGACCGGAGTCGTCCTGGTCAAACCTGTTATCCGAACCCCTGCCCTGCATCAAAACGTCAAGCCTTCCTCCCGGGCGGCATCCGCGAGCTCTTTGACACGCCCGTGGTATCGATACCCGCCCCGGTCAAACACAACCTTGGTCACTCCAACGGCCTTGGCTCGTTCAGCCACCAATTTACCCACCTGCCGGGCCACGTCTGTCTTTGGGACGCTCTGGCCCCGGACGCCAGCCTCCAACGTGCTGGCCGCGGCCAAGGTGTGGCCGCGAGCATCATCAATAACTTGCGCATAGGTATGGCGGCCACTGCGAAACACGCAGAGGCGCGGTCGCTCAGGCGTGCCTTCCAGATGTCCGCGTAGCCGCATGTGACGGACGCGCCTGGCCTGCCATGGGGTTTTCACTCGTGGCATAGCTTTATCCTCTCCCCGCCGACTTCCCGGCCTTCAGCCGGACCACTTCGCCTGTGTAACGTATTCCCTTGCCTTTGTAAGCGTCCGGCGGGCGGACGGCCCGGATTAGCGCAGCCACCTGCCCCACCGCTTGCTTGTCAGCGCCCCGAATGTGGATGCGGTTGTTGCCCTCCACCTCAATTTGGACGCCCTCCAATGGTTTCATTTCCAAGTTGTGACTATACCCCACCTGCAACGTCACGCCGGTGCCCGTCTGCTGACAGCGGTATCCCACAATTTCCAGGGACTTGGTGAAGCCCTGACTTACGCCAACCATCATATTGGCAATGAGCGCACGGGTGAGTCCGTGGAGCGCGCGGTGGTCTCGGCGGTCATCCGGTCGTTCCACCAAGACATTGCCATCCTCAACCCGGACCGTAAGGTCTGGATTGAACGGTTGGACCAGGGTCCCGTTACTCCCTTTAACTGTCACTGACGCGCCAGCCACCTCAACGGTGACACCTGACGGGATGGGGATTGGTTTTCTACCTACTCGTGACACGTAATTCTCCTACCATACATAACACATCAGCTCGCCGCCGACGCCCTTTCGCCATGCCTCCTGGCCCGTCATAATGCCGTGGGAGGTCGACATAATGGAGATGCCCACGCCTCCGTAGAAGCGGGGGACCTCATTTCTCTGTACGTGAATCCGCAGGCCGGGCTTGCTCACTCGCTTGAGCCCAGTGATAGCGGGGGCCTTGTCATCTGCATAACGCAGACGCAGCCGCAATACATCTTGAGGTTTGGTCTTCACCACCTCAAAGTCGGAGATGTAGCCTTCCCGCTTGAGGATGTCCGTCAAGGCCACTTTGGCCTTGGATGACGGCATTTCCACAACGGGGTGCTGCACCATAAGCGCGTTCCGCACACGCGTCAGCATGTCTGCTATAGGATCTGTGACGGGCATCTTGCTGCGCTGCCTCCTAAGTCCTGTTTACCAACTGGCCTTCCGCACGCCCGGCAGCAGACCCTCAAGGGCCATCTTCCGGAAACAGATGCGGCAAAGCCCAAAGTAACGAATGTACGCCCGAGGCCGTGCACACCGGTTGCACCGGTTCATGGCACGCACCTTGAAGCGAGGTTCCTTTTTCCACTTGGCAATTTTACTTGTCTTGGCCATAGTTCTCCGTATTCCTGGTCCTAATTGGCCTGGGGTTCTCTGGTGAACGGCATGCCCATCAACTCCAACAACCGCATCCCCTCTTGGTCACTCTTGGCCGACGTGGTAATCACTACCTGGAACCCACGGATGCGGTCAACAACACTGTAGTCAATCTCCGGAAACACAATCTGTTCCTTGAGGCCCAGAGAGTAGTTTCCGTTGCCATCAAAGCTGTAGCGGGGCACGCCACGGAAGTCCCGGATACGCGGAAGCGCCACATTCAATAGCCGGTCAAGGAACTCATACATCCGGTGGCCCCGAAGCGTAACCATGCAGCCAATGGACATGCCTTCCCGTATCTTGAAAGTCGCTATCGACTTTCGGGCTTTGGTGACCATCACCTTCTGACCGGCGATGATAGTCATGTGCTCAGTGGCCTTCTCCAACGCGCGAGCATTGGTCAGGGCCTCACCAAGTCCCATGTTCAGCACCACCTTTTTCACCTGGGGTACTTGCATGGGGCTCTTATAGCTGAATTCACGGACCAGCGCCGGCTGAATCTCCTCCCGGAACCGCGCAAGCAACCGGGGAAGGGGACGAGGCGTCATCTTGTTGCGGCCTGCCTTTGCCTTGGCGGCGGGCTTCTTCTCTTCAACGGATGCAACCTCATCAGCGACAGCTTCCGTTGCCGCAACTGCTTTTGCCGCAGCAGCTTTGCGCGCACCACCGGCGGCAGTTGCGCGGGGCTTTGCGGTCTTGGCCGGAGCCTTGGCCGTTTCAGCCGCCTTGCGCTTTGGAGCGCTCTTGGGTGCAGCTGCAGCTTTGCTTTTGGCAGCCTTCGGAGCGGCAGTCTTTGTAACTGCTTGCGCCTCTGGCAACTCTGCGGCGGATTCATCCACCTGTGGCTCTTCGCCTGGTTGTTCTAACTGATCGTCTGGTCGCATCGCTTACAGACCCTCGATTTCGTGCCATCGGCCAGCACTTGATAACCTACTCTAGTTGGCTTGTCACAATTGGGACACACCAGCATCACACTCCATAGGCCCATGGGCTTTTCCTGGGCGATGATGCCGCCCTGGCTGTTAGCGCCCTGCGCCCCGGCCTTAAGGTGGCGCTTCACTATGTTAACGCCCTCAACATGGACCATACTATCCTTCAGGTCCACCCGTTGCACCTTGCCGCGCTTGCCTTTGTCCCTACCGCGGATCACCTGCACCATGTCATCATGTCTTACGCGAGAAGCCATGGCTATAGCACCTCCGGGGCAAGAGAAACAATTCGCATGTAGTTACGGTCCCGTAGTTCCCTGGCAACCGGGCCAAATATGCGGGTGCCACGGGGAAGGTCTTTGTCAGTCAGCAGCACTGCCGCATTATCGTCAAATTTGATGCTGGAGCCGTCGGGCCGACGAATCATGGCGGCTGTGCGGACCACTACCGCCCGAACAATTTCGCCCTTCTTCACCGCAGCGCCAGGTATGGCCTCTTTCACAGAGCCAACAATGACATCACCCACGCGAGCGTACCGTTTGCCGGTGCCGCCCGGTACGTTGAAGCACATAATCTCTTTCGCGCCGGAATTGTCGGCCACGTTAAGCCGTGTAAAGGTCTGGATCACGACTCTTTCTCTTCCTCCGGTGTTTCATCACCGGGCACCTGCTCCGCTTCGGGTTCAGGCGTCTCCACCTCTGCTGCCGGCTCTTCAATCGCTACCTCAGCCTCGGGTTCCTTTGGCTTTGCCTTGGCCCTGGGCTTGCGCTTGGGAGCCTCTTCAACAGGAGCTGCCTCTTCTTCGGACTCCGGGGCCTCGGCCAGAGCCTCAACCTCCGGCTCTTCATCTACAGTTGTAACCTCTGCCACAGGCTCGGGTTCCGTCTCAGCGAGGGGCGCTTCAGGCTCCGGCTCAGCTACAGCCTCAGCCACTTCCGTAACCTTGGCTTGGGTCTCTTCCGCCGCAGCGATGACCTCAGCCTTTTCAGCGGCCTCCTCTGCTTCAAGGGCCTGCACTTCCGTGCTGGCAACCTCAACAGGCGCGACGTCAGGCAAACGGCTGACCGTAATTACCTCCGACACGCGCCACCGCTTGGTAGCGGAAAGCGGACGCGTCTCCACAATACGTACCATGTCACCCACGTGGTACTGGTTTTCCTGATCGTGGGCCTTGAACTTAGTGATGCGCTTCAGCATTTTGCCGTACAGCCTGTGCTTAACGAGTCGTTCCACGGCCACCACTACGGTCTTATCCATTTTGTCGCTAACGACGCGTCCCACGCGGACTTTACGTAGCTCTGTTTTCGTACTCATGCCTGGACTCCTGCCAATTCACGTTCTCGCAGCACGGTCTTGATCTGCGCCAACCTACGCTTGGCCGCGCTTAGTTCACCAGCGTTGGCCAATTGACGCGTAGACAACCGGAATCTGAGGTTCAACAACTCTCGATAGGTGTTGACCTCTTCATCGCGTAGCCTCTCCTCAGAGAAGGCGCGAAATTGGCTGGCGTTGCTGCGCATAACGTCTAACCTCTCAGCACCGGGGATTTACGCCTCGGTGCGGAACACTGTCTTTGTAAGAATTGGGAGCTTCTGTGCAGCAAGCCGCAGGGCTTCCACCGCTAGCTCAGAAGACACCCCACCAACCTCATACAATACTCGTCCTGGCCTGACCACGGCCACCCACTCCTCCACTGGACCCTTACCACCACCCTGCCGGGTCTCCGCAGGCTTCTTGGTGATTGATTTGTGCGGGAATACCCGTATCCAAACCTTCCCTCCGCGTTG
>JAQBVZ010000042.1 GCA_027625205.1 Chloroflexota bacterium | reverse complement strand
GAACGTAATGGCGAAATGAGCGTTTTGCAGTTTGCCTCTCGCGCTGTACGCAAGGCCGACCTGCTGTTTACAGGCCCTGGGGTCATTCTGGTGCTGGGCAATGGCTTGGCTTTGGCCGCCGACGCCTGGGGCGGGTGGAGCGGGCTTCACCGCAATGCGTGGATATCACTGGCTTTGGGACTGTTCGCTGCCTCAGGTGTCGTCTGGGTCGCCTTCCTGCTGCGGTATCAGAGTGCCATGGGTGAGTTGTCCAATGCTGGCGTTGGGCCAGACGGTGGCCTTCCCATAGAGTTCTTCGAAGTGTTGCATAAGTGGTATGTTTGGGGGACTGTCGCAACCGTGCTGCCGTTGGTGTCGTTATACCTCATGGTGGTAAAACCCACCTTGTGGTCTTAGACAGGAGTAGACGCTTTGGCATTCCAAAACGTGGACCGTGCGGCTGAACTGGAATCCTTCTATACGAATATGGATGCGCAGAACCTGGAAGGTCTGTGGCGGGTGGCCCACGACGTGCTCACCCCGGAACCCACCACTGTGGTGCAGCCGTATCTCTGGCGCTGGGAGAACGTTGCCCGTGTCACCCATGAGGCGGGTCGTCTGGTGCCTCTGGAACGCGGCGGAGAGCGCAGGGCTGTCGCTCTGGTCAATCCTGGTCTACGGGGCAAGTTTGCAGCGACGGACACGCTGTACGCAGCCATCCAACTCATTCGCCCTGGCGAGCTTGCGCCACCTCACCGTCACACGCCCACGGCTATACGCTTCATCATCCAGGGTGAAGGCGCGACCACGACGGTTGAGAGTGAAAAGATCACGATGAATGAGGGCGACCTCATCCTCACGCCCAACTGGACGTGGCATGAGCATCGCAATGAAGGCACGGAGGACGTGCTGTGGCTGGACGGATTGGATATCCCGCTCATCCGCTCTCTAAGCTCCATCTTCTTTGAATCGTTCCCAGAAGACTCGCTGCCGCTTACCACGGCCACTGACTACTCCACTAAGGCCTTTGGGTCTGCGGCGGTGAAGCCCGTTGGCTACAAGCCTGCAGCAAAGGACGGATCCATGCTGATGTACCGCTGGCCAGGCGTGCAGCGGACCCTGGAGAGCCTACGTAACGAGGTTGGCACCGCTCACGATGGAATGGCGTTGGAGTACATCAACCCTCACACCGGCGGCCATACGTTGCCGACGATGTCCTGCTGGATGCAGATGCTTCGCCCGGATGAGCACACGCAGGCCCACCGGCACACCCCCAGCGTTATTTACTACGCATTCAAGGGAAACGGCAGCACCATCATTGACGGGCTGCGCTTTGACTGGGGCGCGGGCGATAGCTTTGTGGTCCCGCCCTGGCGCTGGCACGAGCACGTAAACGCCTCAGCTTCCGAAGACGCGCTGCTCTTCTCCATGAACGACGGCCCCGTAATGGAGGCTTTTGGCCTGCTCCGTGAGGAATCCTATTCTGAGAACGGCGGCCAGCAGAGAGTGACGGGAGTATTTGACGGATAGATCAATGAGGAGACGTGATGCCTAACGAGGTTTTACTTACCACGGTGGTCGGCAGCTATCCACAGCCGGAGTGGTTGATAGACCGCAAAGCGCTGGGCAACCGGCTGCCTCCTCGCGTGCGCGCTCAGGAGCTATGGCGTATCCCTGCTGAGTTCCTGGACGAGGCCCAGAACGACGCCACGGTGGTTGCCATACGCGATATGGCGGCGGCGGGCATGGATATCATCAGCGATGGCGAACAGCGGCGTGAGAGCTACTCCAACTACTTTGCCAACTCACTGGAGGGCGTGGACCTAAACAACCCTGGTACGGCGCTGGACCGCACGGGCCGCCCCAACCCTGTGCCCCGTGTGGCAGGCCCCATACGCCGCGTCCGCCCGCAAGCTGTTGAAGACGTGAAATTCCTGCGCAGCCACACAGACCGTAGCATCAAAATAACGCTGCCTGGCCCCTTCACCATGACGCAACAGGCGCAGAATGACCACTACGCTGATGATGAGGCCATGGCAATGGACTACGCTGTGGCGGTGAACCAAGAAATCAAAGACCTCTTTGCCGCAGGGGCTGACGTTGTCCAGCTGGATGAGCCCTACATGCAGGCGAGGCCGGAAAAGGCCAAGTTGTTTGCGGTGAAGGCAATCAACAAGGCTCTGGAAGGTGTGCAGGGGACAACGGCAGTTCATATGTGTTTCGGTTATGCGGCGGCGGTGGGGCATGACAAGCCCAACGGCTACTCCTTCCTGTCAGAGCTGACGGGGACCACGGTCCAGCAGATTTCCATAGAGGCGGCCCAGCCCAAGCTGGACCTTGCGGTGCTAAAGGAACTGCCAAACCAGACGATTATTTTGGGGGTGCTGGACTTGAACGACCCCAAGGCTGAGACCGCAGACCAGGTGGCGGAGCGCATCAGGGTGGCGTTGAAATACGTAGCGCCAGAACGGCTGATGCCAGCGCCGGACTGCGGCATGAAGTACCTGCCGCGGGAGCTGGCCTTCCGTAAATTGCAGGCGTTGGTAGAGGGCGCTGCCATCGTTCGGAGTGAATTGGTACGCTAGCCTGCTTTGTCGCGTTGCTTTGAACAAAGACATTTAGGAGTAAATATGGCTGACTTGGAGAAGCGGACCCTTGGACGTACGGGCTTGCCGGTGACGGTGCTTGGCTACGGAGCAATGGAGTTGCGCGGGCCAGCCCACTGGCGCAAACGTGACATTCCAGAGGCGCAGGCGTCGGCGGTGCTGAATGGCCTGCTGGACGCGGGCATCAATTTTGTGGACACCTCCATCGACTACGGCATGAGCGAGGAGCTTATAGGCAAGTTCATCTCCAGCAGGCGATCTGAATACTTTCTGGCCAGCAAGTGCGGTTGTGTCGTGGACGCACCCCAGGCAACGAGCCGAGAGCAGCGCACACCCCATGACTTCAGTCGCTCCAACATCAGACAGGGTGTGGAGAATAGCCTCAAGCGCCTAAAGACGGACTATCTGGACCTTGTGCAGTTCCACGCTACACCCTCCAAGCAGACCCTGGAGGACAACGACTCACTCCAGGAAGTGTCAGACCTGAAGCAAGAGGGCAAGGTGCGGTTCATAGGCATGTCCGGCACGTTGCCAAACCTGCGTGACCATATTGCCATGGACGTGTTTGACTCCTTCCAGATACCCTATTCAGCACTGGAGCGGGACCATGAAGACCTGATTACCCAGGCTGAACAGTCCGGAGCGGGCATCGTTATTCGCGGCGGAGTTGCCAAGGGTGATCCTGATGGAGGCGGCCTGGGCGGAGACCCGTGGCAGTCCTGGCAGAAGGCTGGCATGGATGACCTACTGAACGGCATGACTCCCACGCAATTCCTGTTGCGGTTCACCATCAGCCACCCGCATATGCATACCACCATTGTCGGTACTGCCAACCCTGACCACCTTGCAGACAACGTCAAGGTAGCCGCGATGGGCCCATTGTCGGCTGACGTGTATGAAGAGGCAAAGCGTCGCCTGGCAACCGCAGGCGTCGTGCCTGCATAGCCCACGCATGATGAGGAGCAACCATGGGTGATTTAGCACAGCGCATCCTGGGGCGTACCCGGCTCTCCGTGACCGTTCTTGGTTATGGTGCTATGGAGTTGCGGGGCGCGCCTCACTGGCACCCCAAGGCCAAGGAGATGACGCTATCTCAAGCCCAGGCGGCGCTGGATGCCGCGCTGGACTCAGGCATAAACTTCGTGGACACCGCGCCTGACTACGGCCAGAGCGAAGACTATGTTGGGCGGTGCATCGCAGGTAGACGCTCAGGGTTCTTTCTGACCAGCAAATGCGGTTGTCTGCGGGATGCCGCGCCTCCGCCTGGGAGCGTCCGCCCACCCCATGACTTTACTCGTGCGCATATACGCCAGGGGGTGGAGGATAGCCTGCGACGGCTGAATACCGATTTCCTGGACCTTGTGCAGTTCCATGGGACGCCCACCAAACAGCAGTTGGAGGAGAATGACTCTGTGGAGGAGGCGCTGGCACTCCAGCGCGAAGGCAAGGTGCGATACATAGGTATGTCCAGCACGCTGCCTCATATCCGTGACCACATAGCCATGGGCGTGTTTGATACCTTCCAGATACCCTATTCAGCGCTGGAGCGGGACTATGAGGACATCATTACGGAGGCGGCTGAGGCGGGCGCTGGCATTATCATAAGAGGTGGCATGGCGCGCGGTGGCCCCGGCGGGCTGAGCGGGCCTAATTGGGATGCCTGGGAGAGCGCGAAGTTGGATGAACTGCTAGACGGCATGGACCGCATGGAGTTCCTGTTGCGATTCACGCTGGGGCATCCCCACGTCCACACCGTCATTGCAGGGACAGCAGACCCCGACCATGTACGTGCGAACGTACAGGCTGCGATGCATGGCCCTCTGCCTGCGGACGTGTACCAGGAGACGAAGCGTCGCATGGACGCAGCAGGCGTCGTGCCAGCGTAGGGGACTCCCTGTGGCTTCGAAGCTTATTGAGGCTGTTTTGCTCTTCTAGACCTGGTCTTTCCCACCCACTCCACCCAGAGAGGTTATTTGCTAAAGATAGGGAGACACCCCCCTATGACCCCCGGCAAGGGCTCCGCCCTTTGCAAACCCGCCAAACTCAGGGCGGCCTTAGTGGAATATCGCAGTCACCTTGGTGGAGTTGAATATCCACGTCTCCGTGACGTCTACAAACGTGGGATGCAGCTTGAGCTCCTCCATGGCGCCGGCAAGGGCCACCCAACTGAGGACCTCCTGCTGGCCTGAGTGGACCAGTGTGCCCAGGTTCAGATCCCGCCAGGCGTGGTAGTCAGATTGCTCAAGGTGCTTGACCAGTACGCGGTCAGCTTCTACGTCCGGGTGTAGGTAGCCGTTCTTGGGGTTCACCGTGGCGTGGGACCAGCTTGACCCTGCAATGATGGCCACCCGCCATGGGCTGTCCCTGAGTATCTGGGCTGTGGTCCTGCCAAGTTCAAAGCAGCGTGCAGGTGAAGGGGCGGGAGGGTCCAGTTCACCATCACGGGACTCACCCTTGCCGGTCAGGTGCCGGTGGCCGTAAGCGTTTACGTAGAAGGGAAGGATAGGATAGGGAAAGCCCTTCCTGTCCCAGTCCAGGTGAGTGATAAGCCCTTCAAAGGTGTGGGCCAACGTGGTCTCATGGAGCGGCTTGTAGGCGTAAGGCATGTCAAAGCCGTGCCCAATGAGCTTGGTGGTGAGGTACTTGCCCATCAACCTGGCGCCCTTGATGGGCACTTTGGTGTTCTCATCCTCACCCCAGATGGTGGGACACATGCTGGCAAACCGGTGGTGAGGTTGGATGTCCATGTCTTCATAGGCATAGACGCAGAAGGGGGGCATACAGTCCTCCCCAAAGTTCTCCATCTGCTCTTTGCTCCAGATGAGAACAACGTCTGGGTTGAAGTCGTCGATGGCCTGCCGGAGCTTGCGGAAGGCAGCAGCGCTCTGTTCCTGATGGGCGCGCGCCGCAGAGAGCCCATGGTCGTTGCCGTATTCCTCGCGCATAGCGGCGGGCCAATTTTTCGAATCACGTAGTTCGTCAGTGACATTTGGGCTCTGAAGAGACGCTTCAAACCGCTCAGCAATTTTCTCGGGAGAGAACCGCATGTAGGGGTACTCGTGTAGCCCCCCGCCCATGATTTCAGCCATAGCCTTTTCCTCCGGTTTGCGGGAATTCAGGGCATTATAGCCGGTTGGGAGATGGATTGCCGTTGATCAAAAACAGGGCGGTGGGCTTAAGCCCACCGCCCTGTCATATGAACTCGATTAGCGCTGAAACGTTACGCGCTTTCCGTGGCCTTTCCCTCAGTAGCTGTGATCGTGGAAGCACTGCTTGTGATGGCATCCTGAGAGGTTTTAACCAGCAGGCAACGGCGGGGCTGGATGTGCATGAAGACTTTGTCGCCTTCCGTCAGCGTCTCAAATGGGTCGCCTTTGGCTGAGATCAACTGCTCTGCCACAGCAATGACGTACTCAATGCTTTCGCCAGCGAACACCACCTGCTCGACCTTCCCTTCAAGCACGTTTGGCCCGTCCCAGGCGGACTCAGGCGCCAACTCCACGCTCTCTGGGCGGAACACTGCCAGTACTGAGTCATTTACCTCGGCCCAGGTGGGCAGCACGCAGGTGAGTGGGCCGGAAGTCGTTTCCACTTGGGCAAGACCCTGGTCCGGTGCGGTGCTGGTTATCTTCCCATCTATGGCGTTTGCACGGCCCATGAAATTAGCTACAAAACCGGTGGCCGGCCGGAGGTATACGGACCGTGGATCACCCTCCTGGACAATCAGCCCCTCTTCCATGACGGCAAGGCTGTCAGACATGGTCAATGCTTCCACTTGGTCATGGGTTACGTAGAGGGTGGTGATGTGGAGCCGGGACACCAATTCCTTGAGTTCCTGACGCATCTC
>JAQBVZ010000041.1 GCA_027625205.1 Chloroflexota bacterium | reverse complement strand
CGACGACAACACCCGCCACTGAACTCCCTAACATCACGCAAGTGCCATCCCTGGACATGTCTATGAGCATTGTGCCGCTGGGCGACATCGTGTTCGATACGTTTCAGGGCAGCTTCGTTCCCCTGGATGAAGCTGACGACGATCTCATCCTAAGGCTGCGGGACGCCATTCGCCCCATCTATCAACCCACGTATGAAGCCGCGGCTGAGGCGCAGGGCTGGCTCCGCGACGGCGACTTGGTGATTGGCTTTGCCGGTGCCGCCCAGGCCTACGCCTACCCGGTCAAAACGCTGAACATCCGGGAAATTGTGAACGAGACCATAGACGGCGTGCCCATAGCCATCACGTACTGCCCGCTGTGCGCCAGCGCCGTGGTCTATGACCGTCGTCTTGCTGGCGAGACGCTCCTCTTTGGCAACACGAGCGCCCTCCACGAATCTGACATGGTGATGTATGACCATCAGACCGGCTCCTACTGGCAACAGGCTGCTGGAGAAGCCTTGGTTGGCTCATTGGCGGGGCAAGCGCTGGAGCCCGTGGCCTCAGCCATGATGACCTTTGGTGAGTGGTGGACGCTCCATCCGGGCTCTTTGGTGCTATCCAACAGCAAAGGCAGCGCATCTGCCTCCACAGACTCCATAAACAGCATTGGTTCAAACGCGGACAGAGGCACGTTCTTCTTCCCTGTGAAGAAGGGTTTAGAAGACACCAGGTTAAGCCTTGGCACCCAAGCGCTGGTGCTACGGGTGGGCGGTCAGTGGAGAGCATACCCACTGGATGAGGAATCCGCGACAGTGGCTAACGATATTGTGGGCGGTCTACCGGTGGCGGTCTTCAGCAGGGGCCTGACAGCCTCCGCCTACTTCGCTGAAGCCGACGGCCATCGGCTCACCTTCAGCCCTGTTTCCAACGTTTCAGACCAACAGCAGTATAGGGATGAAGAAACGGGAAGTGTCTGGGATATGGCGGGTCGCGCCGTTGATGGGCAGTTAGTAGGTACAATACTGAGCGCCATACCGGCACGGCGTGGCTTCTGGTTCTCCGTGTCCGGCGTCAACCCCGCTATTGAGCTCTATCAGCCCGCGAGATAATTCACGCCGCTCTCAAAAAGGAGCCCTCCGGTGCGGCGCCGGGGGGCTCTTTCTCCACATTACGCTTCATAAAGACCTATCTGGCTATCTGTCCAAATGCGGCCTGCGTGGTAGTCCTTGATGGCCTGGTATATCTCTTCTTGCGTGTTCATCACAAATGGGCCGTAGTGGACCACGGGTTCGTTCAGCGGAACGCCCGCAATCAACAATACGTCCGCCGGAGCAGGCGCTGCGTCCGCCACAGACCACACCACGCGGTCACCGTCGCCAGCAAACACCGCGGCGTCGCCTTCATGGAACTGTTGGCCCTGGTCTCCGGCCAGCACGTCGCCATTGATTACGTAGGCAAAAGCATTGTAGTTGCCAGGCACGGACTGTTCCACACGAGCGCCTGGTTGCAACGTAAAGTGCAAGTACATGATGGGCGTACGGGTCTCGACGACGGCGCTCACGCCCATGGACTCACCGGCAATGACTTTCACCTTGGCCTTGCCGTCCTCACTCTGCCCGGTGGGTATCTGGTCTAACCGTATCCCCTGATAGCGCGGCTGTGTCATCTTGTCGCGACGGGGCAGGTTCACCCACAACTGGAACCCGTGAACAGTGCCGCCGTCTCGCATAATCTCATCCGTTGGCATCTCTGAGTGAACAATTCCTCCACCAGCGGTCATCCACTGCACGTCACCATGGCCAATAATGCCGCCACCGCCCGTGGAGTCCTTATGCTCCACCGCGCCTTCAAGCACGTATGTCACCGTCTCAAACCCGCGGTGAGGGTGGTCTGGCGCGCCCACTGCCTCACCTGGGCCGTAGGTAGTCGGCCCCAGGTGGTCCAGCAATAGGAACGGGTCCACTATGGCCAAGCTCTCTGTGGGAAAGGGACGCCGGACGGCAAAGCCTGCGCCTTCAAGCGTGCTGACGCTGTGCACCACCCGCTCGACAGTCCGTGTTCCAGTGGTTGTCGTAGTCATGGTCTCTCCTAAGTAAGGCAACTACAGACATGCTTGACCCCAGAGGGTCAGCGCATGCCTGTAGTTAAATAGATGCGGGGACTTCTGCTAAGGGTGCCTGCGGCTACGTTATATCGCGCATTCACCCTCGCCGCGCTCCAGCTTGTAGAGAATGGTCTTGCCCCAGTCCATGTACATGGGCAGGTTTTCCTTGTTGAGTGGCCCAACGTCTCTGAACTCTGCCAGCAACGCCTCAAAGGCGCCGGAGTCAGCGCGGTGGACAAAGTCGTTGAACTCCTCACCGTCGTTCCGTTGCTCCTGGTAGTAGTGCAACACGCGGCTCACCGCTTGCGGCACCAGCTTGGCGGCAACCTTGGCCTTCAGCCGTTCACCGTACTCCAGCTGGCCGTTCTCAAAGCCACCGCCAATGAACATTTCATATGCAGGCACCTGCTGGCCCTCCGGGCCTTTGATGGATGCGCCATGGAAGCCAATGTTGGCCAGGTGGTGACGGCCACAGCCGTTGGGGCAGCCAGACATCTTGACGTGCAGCTTGTTCACCAGCGGGTCATCCAGCAGCTCTGGCGATGCGTTTAGGCCATCGATAACGGCCCGGTTAAGCCCCATGGACGAGGTAATGCCCAGCTTGCAACTGTCAGTGCCGGGGCAGGAGGTCACGTCCGTTATGGAGTAGACCCCACCATCACTCAGGCCAATGGTCTCCAGTTCCTGCCATAGCCCAAACAGCGAAGCCTCAGGCACCCAGCGGAAGGCCAAGTTTTGCTCCGCGCTGAACCCCACGCTGCCAGAACCGTACTGAGCGGCTGCCTTGGCGATTCCCCTGAACTGCTCCCCGGTCAGGTCACCTTGCGACACCTTGGCGTAGGCCGCAAAGTACCCTTTCTGGGCCTGTTCCATAACGTTGGTCCGCTTCCATATCTGGAATTCCTTGTTGTTGTCACCGCCGGTGCTGCCGTTGCCCGGCAACGCGGGGGGAGTCTCCTGCGCATACGCCATCAGGGGCTCAGGGTCATAGTCACCCTCTTGCGCCCAGGGCTTGGCTAGCTCCTCCTCCACCCACTCCCGCACCTTCTCAATGCCATAGCGGTGGACAAGCACCTTAATGCGCGCCATCATCTTGTTCTGGCGTAGCTCATCCGCCTGGTTGAACACGCGCAGGACCGCTTCTGACACCCGCAGATATTCTTCCACAGGAACAAATTCGTACAGCGTCGCCGCCACCTTGGCCTGAATGGAGGTGCCGCCGCCCACCACCATCTTGAAGCCCTTACGGGGCGTGCCGTCCACGTCCTGCACCTTTGCAATGAACCCCAGGTCATGCATACCCGCCAGCGCGGGATCATGGTCACCTGAGGAGAAAGCCGTCTTTATCTTTCGGGGCATGTTCTGAGGCACGGGGTGCCGCACAAACTTACGAACATAGGCCACCAGGTAGGGAGTGATGTCAAAGGCCTGCTGAGGGTCCACACCAATCAGAGGGTCTGCAATCACATTCCGCACTGTATTGCCGCACGCTTCACGGGTGGAAAGACCCACCTCACCCAGCACCCGCATCACCTGGCCTGCGTCTTCCAGCTTCACGTGGTGGAACTGGATATTCTCCCGTGTGGTGATATGGCCCTTGTTGAGGGGGACGTAAGCATCAGTCACCTGGGCCAGCGCCTCCAATTGGGCCGCATTTGCAAGGCCGCCCGGCAACTTGATGCGCATCATCTGAGCGTCAGGCTGCCGTTGACCATACACGCCCCGGCGTAAACGCCATGGAGTGAACGTGGTCTCCTCTATACCTCCCGCGCGGTATCTCGCAACCTCAGCCTCAAACTCGTCCGGCTCCAACGCCAAATACGGAATAACACCTACGGTGTTGTTAAAGGTCCCTACGCCGTCAACTTTAGCCACGGTACCCTCCAGAATTGCCTAACTTGTCTGTAAATAAAACTGCGCCCCTCTGTGAATTTCAGAAGGGGCGCAACGTTTTGGACGCCAGCAGAACCTACCCCTTTTGTCAGGTACAGGTACAAGCGCAGGTAGTAAGAATAGCATCCATAGTGTGACAACCGTAGCACCCACCCAAATCTATTGTCAATCAACTTGGTCAGGAATGTACCGGGCCATGATTGAAGGCTAGCCAAGCCCGTATAATAGAAGTACTCCTCATTTGCATTCATCACTACCGGAGCAGCGGATGACCACCACCACCCCACAGCAATACGTAAAGTACACCTTCTATAAGGTTGACCCCAAATGGCGAAGGCTCTCTGAAGACATCCGTGCCGCAGGCAAGCGTGAATTTGCCAGCGTCCTGGCGGAATTTGAGTCGCAACTCATCATTCGCACTTATAGCACCATGGGCATGCGTGGTGACACCGACATATTGCTCTGGTGCGTGGGCTCCACCCTGGAGGCCATCCAAGACCTGGCGTCCCAACTGGCGCGGACCCAACTCGGCGCTTACCTGGACACCCCCCATTCCTACCTGGCCATGACCAAGCGCTCTACGTACCTCGACGACCACGAACACGAAGGCTCAGAGAGCCGGACGCACATCCGGCCCATGGACAAGCCTTACTTCTTTGTCTACCCCTTTGTGAAGACCCATGACTGGTACCAGCTCTCCTTTGATGAGCGACAACGCATGATGAATGAGCACTTCAAGGTGGGCCACAAGTACCCAGGGGTGAAGATTCACACCTCGTACTCATTTGGGCTGGATGACCAAGAGTTTGTACTGGGGTTTGAGGCCAGCAACCCAGCGGAGTTCCTCGACCTGGTTATGGAGCTCAGGTCTGCAGAGCAGCGCCCTTACACAGAGCGGGACGTCCCCATCTTCACATGCCTGTTGGGGCCTGCGGAACAGGTGCTGGACAGCCTGGGGGGCTAACAACGTTTCCGTTAACCGCATGGAATAACGAAGAAATAATGACAAAGAGAGGGGGTTGGGAAATCCCCACCCTCTCTCTTACATAACTAACATTCAATCAGTGCCGTCATCTAGGAGCGGTATAGTCAAAGTTATAGTTCAGCGGAATGAAGTTCTTCCACTCTTCCGGGACGTTGTCCTCAGCAAAGATGGCGGCCACGGGGCAAACAGGCTCGCAAGCGGCGCAGTCAATACATTCTTCAGGGTTGATATAGAACATAGTCTCGCCCTCATAGATACAGTCCACGGGGCAAACGTCAACACATGAAGCGTCTTTCAGGTCAACACAAGGCTCTGCGATGATGTAGGTCATGGGCCTCCGCTCCTCTTAACTTCTGTTAATCAGCCGTCCAACGGGGTTAACCAGCGACTGCCACCGTAGTGTACCAAACGGCGACGTTGTGCAAAAGGCTATGGGCTAGGCGTTCCAGGTTCCTGGTCCGTAAGCGTTCTTTTTGATGGCCAGGTTCATAAACGTCTCAGTGCGGCGGACGCCGGTGATGGCGCCAACGGTATTGCGCAGGAACGCCGCCAATTCCGCAGGTGATGGTAGTGCAATCCAGACGAATATGTCATATGCACCGGTGGTCACGGCCACGTACTGCACTTCTGTCAGCTTTGTCAGTTTCTCCGCAACGTTGTCCACCTCTGCGGGGTCAATCTGGAGACCAACCAAGGCCGTGGTGCCAAATCCCATCTTTGTGGGGTCAGGAATGGCGACAACCCTGATGACCTTGTCCTTAATCAGATTCCGGAACCGGCGCCGGACAGTGCCTTCACTGACACCGACCTGGCTTGCAAGCTCAATGTTCGAGGAACGGCCATTCGCTTGCAGGAGTTCAATAAGTTGTCGGTCTAGTTCATCCATTGTTTAGATATACGACCTAAGTATATTTGTAGGAGCTGGCGATTAGTCGTTACGATTATATGAGTGGAGCGCAACAATCGTCAACAGATTGCCGTTATCCGTATACTCTGGCCGAAATAGCAGCTATGTCTGCCATTAACCCTGTCTATTTCTCTTACGCGTTGAGTCCGTATTTCAGCTTGACTGGCCTATATCCCTATGGTACCGTGCAAGTACGTAGCCCTATTCAAATTGTGTTCGGCTGAGAGGAGTTGGGGTCTAATGATTACAGTAACGACTACTGCGGCAGATAAGCTCAAAGAGATTTTGATGGAAGAAGGCCAGCCAGAGGCAGCGCTTCGGGTCATTGTAGTACCCAACGGGAGCGGTGCTCAATACATGCTGACCCTGGAGAATGAAGCTCAAGACGACGACATTGTCATGCATGAGAACGGTGTCCGAGTGTTGGTGGACAATAGCAGCGTTCCCCTTCTTGAAGGCGCTGAAATTGACTACATGGAAGGTCTCATGCGGAGCGGATTCGTCATCAACAACCCCAACGTCCAGTCCTCCGCCGGTGGTTGCGCCTGTGGTGGCAGCGGCTGCGGGTGCGGCCACTAACTCCATTCCGTTATTAACGGCATAAGCAAAGAGG
>JAQBVZ010000040.1 GCA_027625205.1 Chloroflexota bacterium | reverse complement strand
TGTGCGGCGCATAGTACCACGAGGACATGTGTGCATCTATGCGGGTTATGCTTGCCGTGGCCAGAAGCCTGCTGTATCGTGCGGCGCGTTCACCAAAGACACAAAATCAAGCCACCCAACGCTACGGAGGACAGAGCATGGCAACAGCAGAAGAGCTACGCAGCGCAACCGAGGAGTCGACGAGCAGGACGGTGACGGTCAACGGCCTGCGTATCCACTACAACGAGGTGGGCTCTGGCGACCCCGTGCTCTGCATCCACGGCGGCGACCCCGTGCTCTGCATCCACGGCGGCGGCCCCGGCGCGACGGGCTGGAGCAACTTCAAGCAGAACATCACCGGCCTGGCCAACGACAACCGTATGCTGATGCTGGACTTGCCTGGCTGGGGCCGCTCCGAGTACCCTGACACCACCGACGAATGGCTGGCTGGATGTCGGGGATACTGGAGGGGTTTCTGGACGCATTGGGGATCGACAAGGTGGATATAGTCGGCAACTCCATGGGCGGGCAAGCAGGGCTCAAGTTGGCGCTCCTGCACCCTGAGCGCGTGAAACATCTCGTTATCATCGGCAGTCAGCCCACCAACGCCATCACCGTGCAGGCGCAACCGCTGGAGGCGCTGAACAACATTGTGAAGTACTACGGCGGTGAGGGGCCCACGCTGGAGAAGATGCAGCGCCTGGCCGAAAGCCTCGTTTTCGACGCCTCGCGAATAACAAAGGAGACCGTCAAGGAGCGCTACGACGCCAGCACGACGCCTGATGCCTTGGACCAGGCACGTAGGCGCATGAACCAGCCCCGTGCTGACCTTTACTTTGAGTTGGAGAAGAACACAGTGTCCACCCTGATTGTGTGGGGAATTGAGGACAAGGGCGGTGCGTTGGAGGTTGGCCTGCTCATGCTGGGCCGCTTCCAGAACGCGCGGATGCACATCTTCCAGCGGTGCGGCCATTGGAAGCAGGTTGAACATCGGGATGAGTTCGACGACCTCGTGCTTCAGTTCTTTAAGAGCTAGCTAACAGCCACAAGCTTGGTTATTGAGGTCATGCCGCAGCGCCCAAACGCCTACTTTTTACCCAGCTCCACTATCAGTGAAGCTCGGAAAGCAGCGTGAGGTAGGACTTCCAACGAGCGTCAAGGAAGGCCGACTTCGAGCTTGCGGCAGGCAATGCGCACCCAAGCTCGCCATCGTGTAGGCAATTGCGAAATTCACAAGACTCCGCCAATTGAAGGATGTCAGAGAAGTGGGCAGCCAGGTCCTCTTTCTCTAACCCTGTAATTCCAAAGGAACGGATACCGGGCGTGTCCACCATGAACGTGTTTGGGGTGGACAAAGGCACCAATCGAGAAGAAGACGTTGTGTGCGTACCCTTCCCTTGCCCCGCCGCAGCTTGAGTTACGCTGCCCACGCGGCGCGCCAAGCCTGGCTCAATGGCGTTGAGGAGGGAGCTCTTCCCCACGCCGGAATGGCCCGTTAATAGAGATGTCTTCCCGCTCACGGCGGCTATAAGAGAGTCAATGCCCTCACCTGTAACGGTGCTGGTCAATAGAATCTCAAAGCCAAGTGCAGCGTAGCCTTCAAGGTTTGCCTTAGCCTCACTTGATAGACCAAGGTCTAACTTATTTACGCACAGGACTGCCGGCAACTCATCACGAGATGCTGCCACTAGAAATCGGTCAATGAGGCGTGGATTGAATGGCGGCTCAGCGGCGGATACAACAATCACCTGATCTATGTTGGCTGCAAAGATTTGCGTCCGCAGCCGACCCTTCCCACGGGAGGCGTCACCTGATCCCCGGGCCAGAGAAGAGCGTCGTGGTAAGACGGATTCCACACGGGCTGGTGCACTGCCGTAAAGTGTAATCAGTACTTGATCGCCTACGGCAACTGGATTGCGGCTCTGCGCGTCAGAGAAAAGGGATGAGCCCAAATGAGCACGGAGAATGGCTCCATCAAGGGATACCAATACCTCCGCAGCGTGGACTTCGACTACCGTAGCTTCGACCTCTTCAGCCGGGGCCTGCTCTTGCTTCAGGGGGACAATCTCTGCTGCTTGAGGCTGCGAGTCCAGATCACCTGCCTCAATGAGTCCCGTGTCGTCATCCAGCAGCCTTGGTGCGGAGGCCGACAGCGGACCGTCAGCGTCTTCGCTTGTCGCGCCCTTACGCTTCTCGTCCTTCTTCGCGCGTCGTTCTTGTTTCTCTGCCTGCCACTTCTCTATCCTGGTCGTAGTGCGACGTGACAGATTCTCCGAAGGCATACCCGTCTCCCAACATCTTCGCCGTCGCGTGGAGGCGCTCTCAACAACGGTATGAGAGCCCATCTATAATCAGCCTCCCTCAATGACCAGCGTACAGTCATCGTACCACGAGGAATGTCGCGTTAAGCCATACTGGTCAAGGCCATATTCGATGCGAACTATGGACATAGATGGATACCATATTCGGTAGGCGAGACCGGCTGATTTGCCGTTCTTAGGTCCCATCGAGCTTGAAGCCGCTGCGATGTTTGCAGAGTGGCCAACAGATCTTGGCCTAGACGCGGAGGCTCTGAAGGAAGTCGACTCGATACGGACATTTCGTGAAGCCCAGAAAAACGGACATCTGTGGGTAGCCGTTGATGAGAACGATGCACCTGTTGGATTGGCCCTAGTACATACGGTTGACATGGCCGCTCATTTGGAAGAGATGGATGTGCTCCCTCTTCACGGCCGTAAGGGATTGGGCGCAGCATCGCTGGAGGCCGTATGCTCTTGGGCAAAGGGAAATGGATATCTGGCCGTGACGCTGTCCACATTCCGCGACGTACCCTGGAACAAACCCTTTTATGAAAAGCATGGGTTTCGAGCAGTCGAGCCGAATGACTTGTCGCCCGCGTTATTGCGTGTGGTTGATCTCGAGCATAAACGAGGACTAAGTACTGACCTCCGCGTAATCATGCGTAGGGTTCTCTGAGCGCAACCATATGCAGCGCTCTTCATGTCATAGCAAAAGCCCCGCCTATGCAGCGGGGCTTTTTGAAGTCAAGAGCGTCTGTAAGCCGGATTCTGTTCTCCGGTGAAACACCGGAGCGGTGACCATCCATCTTGTCCCGCTATTGCTACCGGGATCATGCGGCCAACCCGGAAACACGGTGGGCGCCGTTGTCCCGACAAGTCGGGACTGTTCCCCTATTTGGCCTTGCTCCAGGTGGGGTTTGCAAGCACCCCGCGTTGCCACGAGGCCTGGTGCGCTCTTACCGCACCCTTTCACCCTTGCCTGTGCTCCCCAATAAATCGGAGAGCCATCGGCGGTCTACTCTCTGTTGCACTTTCCGTCGCCTCACGGCGCCTGGGAGTTACCCAGCACCCTGCCCGATGGAGTCCGGACTTTCCTCTCCAATGCGCCAAAGGCACACCAGAGCGGCCACCCGGCGCTCTTGGCTTCGTATCCATTGTACACGTTAGGGTTCGGGGCTTTTCGTACGGACGGTAGGACTGCGTCTACCCCCGCATCACCATACCAACCTTGCCGTCAGTGACTTCAACGCGGGCCACTAGCCCGTGCAGCACCTCACGGCGTTGCGATGGGTCTAGCTGGTCCCACTGTTCATCAAAACGGCCGCGTACCTCATCATGCGCCTGCTGCATGCCATCGTCGTCGCCATCAAGCGACTCCAGTCTGCTCACCGCGCCCCTGCGCTCCATGACCACGTCCGTAAGCGCGCGGCGTAGCTGTGGCAGTGTCATGGCCCCGCTGGCGGTACGCTTCACCCAGTCAACGAACCGGCGGTTCAGCATCTCCACCTTGGCTTGTTCCCGGGCGCTGTCATCAGCCACGCGCTCTGCCACAGGCATATAGGACACCAGAATGCCCTCCACTGACTGCCCGCCCACCTGCCGCAAGACCTGCTCTTCCAGAGGCGTCGCGCGTTGCGTGCGGTACTCACATTGGCTGCGGTTGGTGCGAGACTGACACTGGTAGTAACGGTACTCGCCGCGCATACGGTCACCATCTTTGCGCTTCCATGTCTGACGCCGCGTAACGCCCATCATGCGCTGGCCGCAGTGTCCACAGTAGAGGATGCCAGAGAGCAAGAAGGGCTCAGACCGGGGACGACGTTTTGCAGGGCTGCGTGACTGCATCCTGTCCTGCACGCGCTTGAACTCGTCCGCGGAGACGATGGCCCGGTAGCTGCCGGGGATGCGTAGGCCAAAGCGGCGATACGTGCCGATGTACGCATGGTTGCGCAGGATGTCACGCACCGTGACCATGCTCCACTCCGCGCCGCGCCGCGTCTGGTAGCCTTCCTTGTTCAGCAAACGGGCAATGGACCGCACGCCAATGCCTTCGTTCAGGTAGAGCTTGTAGATGCCTCTGACCACCTTGGCCTCTTCAGCCACCGGCTCCAGCACGCCTTCAGCGCCAATACGATAGCCGAAGGGCGTCTTGCCCAGGCCAAGGCCCTTGGCCGCCTTGGCGCGCATGCCTGCGACAATGCGCTCACGACGCTCATTTGTTGATGCTTTGTTGTTCAGCGCCTTCAACGCGGCCTGCAGCGGGTCTGAGGTGACGCTATCGTCGCAGATGACCTGGCAGGAGAGGGAGTCCAGACGCAGGATGCGTTCAACCTGCTCCTCAAATTGGGAACCAAGGTGCGTCACGTTGGGTATGACAACCAAGTAGGCCAACCCAGACGTGCGGATATGGTCAACCATCTGCTTAAAGGCCGGTCTGTCGTTTCCGGCAGTATCGTCCTGAAAGACGCCCTTGTCCGTGTGCCGTTTCTCCGCGCAATACGCACGGAAGCGTCTGGCAATGGCCGTCTCAGAAGCGGGATCTTCCTTGGGAAGTGTTAGGTCAGCGTGGAAGTAACAGAGTGCTCGCATAGTTATTCAATCAGTAGGATCCTTCCGCAATTGTTACAACGGACCGGCGTAGTGGCCGTCCGTAATTCTTGTAGCTGCCGGTTTGGCAGGCCGATTCGGCAAGCCTCGCAGCGGTCCCTCTGCACCTGGGCCACCGCTATGCCCTCGTGGGCCTTCCGCACCTGCTCATACAGCGCAAGCATCCCCGCGTCCATATGGCCGCTCATTGCGGTGCGCTGTGCTGAAAATTCATTCACCTCGGCTGACAGGCGGGTCTGCTCCTGATTCAACGCCGCCTCTTCAGCCTGCCACGCGGCATCCCCTCGCTTCAGCTTGCCGTCCACCGCATTGAAGCTGGCCTGCAATTCATCCTCCCGTTCCAAGGCCTCCAGCAACAGGTCTTCTATCCCTGAGCGCTGCGTCTTCAGCTGCGCCACCTCCGCCTGGAGGTCCTCAAGCTCTCGAGAGTTCTTGATGGCCCCGCTGTAGAGCTTGGTCTCGTTCTCATCAACGCGCTCGGTCTGGCGCGCCACCGCGTCCTCCAGGTCCCGCTGCTGGTTGGTGGCCCGTCGCAGATTCTCCTTGAGGTCGTCAGCCTCAGCGCGGAGGTCGTCCAGCCCACTGCCGCCAGCGAGCCTCACGGCGATGTCCGTCAGCCGTTCACGCCTGCTATCCAGTTCACGATCAACGGCCTGCAAGTCGTACAGCAGGCGGATTTTTGGCATCACCAAGGCGTTCAACCCCTTTCAACGAGGAAAAGTCTAGGAGGGAACCCTAGCTTAGTCAATAAATTTTTAACACTAAGTTTTGCCATTTCTGGGAAACGACCGGTTTGGGGCGGTGGATTCTAGGTTTGGGGGTGGGGGTAGGCTAATCCCTACCACTGAGGTGGAGTTCGACTCTCCTCCATCTCTATCAAGATTCATACATTACAACCAGCTTCCGCTGGGGACCGCACTAAACGGTGTCTATCGTACAGGCTCGGGCCGACGGTTCTTATCATTGGAGGACCCAGTAAATTTACTCTCGAAAGCTACCGGCGAATTGAAGCGCCAAGCCGCTGATGAACAGAAACGCGCCAAAACTTGCCGCTGCTCGCGCCCAGCGTGCCGATCGCAGGAAAGCGGATATGTTTACGGATGATATGTAGATACCGAATTGGCTCAGCGCGCCAACAAATTCCAGCAGCCACAACGGTACTTTGACTATTTCGTAATACACGACTCCCAGTATTACCCTAGGAGCCCAAGTGGCCACTGACCAAGTCATACGTTGCTTTCCTGGAAAAATTCGAACTTTTGAATCAAATCGCCCAGCTAAAAAACGTAGCGGTTTAAACAGCCTCCGTAACATCAACACGCTAAACAATATCGGTATGGTGATTACCAATGTGACGGCTAGAAATAGCGAAAAAGCCAGTTGCCATCCATGGAAGCTGACGTCCACTTCAGGATCGAGATTCACGCCTGGCAGAAAAAACTTCAATATTTTAAGGAGCTTAGGATTAGCAAGAAAACCCTTAAGTTGCTTCATTTCCTCGGTGGAGCTCGCACTTACTTCTTTTTCCCCGGGCGTCTCATAATTGAATTCGACAGCGACGCCGAATTCGGTCGCCAGCAGGGCTCGCTCCTTGTCAAAATCCGTCCTAGATCGTGCGGCAA
>JAQBVZ010000039.1 GCA_027625205.1 Chloroflexota bacterium | reverse complement strand
GTGTCGGTATTGGGCAACATACCGCCGCCTTGCTCCACCACCGGGTATAATGCCCCCAATTCTTCTCAGGACGCAATATGACCCAGCAAGGCAAGTTTAATATGGATGAGGCGCAGTCTCCGGCGTTGTTTGACGCACCGCCTGAGCAACCGCTTCTGATGCTTATTGACGGCCACGCCATGGTATTCCGTGCGTGGTTTGCGCTGGTCCATCAGAGCATGACCATCAGGAGCACTGGTGAAGAGGTCAAGGGTGTCTACGGCTTTGCCAGCATGTTCTTCAAGGCCATTGCGGAGTGGAAGCCCACCCACGTGATTCTCACCTTTGATACGCAGGGGCCCACCTTCCGCCACGAGTTGTTTGCTCCCTATAAGGCGCAGCGTCCTGAAGCCGCGCCGGAGTTCCATGACCAGGTTGTCTGGGTCAAGAAGCTGATGGAACGGTTCCACGTTCCCGTGTATGAGCAGAGCGGGTTTGAGGCGGATGACCTGCTGGGCTCCCTCAGCAGCAAGGCGATGGAGCAGGGCATGGAGACCATCATCATCACGGGCGACTCAGACATCCTGCAATTGGTGACGCCGCAGGTGCGGGTGGCCATCCAGCGCACTGTCCAGGACGTGAAAGTCTACGACGAACGCGCCTTTCGGGAGCGCTACGAAGGTCTGGAGCCATCGCAACAACCGGACGTGAAGGCGCTCCAGGGGGACGCATCGGACAATATCCCCGGCGTGCCAGGCATTGGCATCAAGGGGGCCATCAAGCTCATCCAGGAGTTTGGCAGCATTGAGAACCTTTACGAGCACTTGGATGAGGTGAAACCGGCGGGCGTCCAGGAGAAGCTGCGCAACAATGAGGAGGCCGCCCGGCAGAGCAAGTACCTCACCACCATAGTGAAAGACATGCCAATTGAGCTTGATATTGACCACAGCCGCTTTGGGGGGTTCTCTCGAGAAGAGGTGTTGGACATCTTCCATGAGCTTGAGTTCAACTCGCTCATATCGCGTATCCCAATGCCGACCGACGGCGCTGCTGAAATGGGCAACAATTCTGCAATTGTCATCCCATCCCAAGAGGGGCCACCTACGGAGACCACGGTGGTGAACACGCCCCAGGCTCTGAAGGCCATGATTGCCGACCTGCGCTCCGTGCCTATCTTTGCATTTGATACTGAGACCACGGGCCTGAATCCCATGCTGGTTGATCTGGTGGGCCTCTCCTTCTCTACCACTCAGGGCAAGGCCTACTACGTGCCGGTGGCACACAAGGAGGGCGCTCAGTTGCCTTTGGAGACGGTGATGGAAGCGGTGCGCCCGGTGATGCACGACCCGTCGATTGCCAAGGTGGGCCACAACCTGAACTATGACATGACCATGCTGGCCAACTACGGCGTGGACCCCATGAAGGTGAACGTTGGGTTCGACACCATGCTGGCGGCGCACATGCTGGGTGAGAAGGCGCTGGGCCTCAAGGCGCTGGCCTTCAACAAGCTCAACGTGGAGATGACCAACATATCTGAACTCATCGGCACGGGGCGCAAGCAGATCACGTTTGACGCTGTAGACGTCGATCGCGCCGCACTCTACGCCGCCGCTGATGCGGACATGACGTTGCGCCTGATGGAGGTGCTGGAGAAGGAGCTTGATGAGGCCGGCCTGAAAGAGATGCTGGTCAAGCATGACCTGCCTCTGGTGCCGGTGCTGGTGCGCATGCAGGTGAACGGCATCAAGCTGGACGCGGACATGCTGCGGGATATGGCTAAGGAGCTTGGTGAGGAGATAGGGAGGGTAGAGGGCGAGGCGTATGACCTGGTGGGCCACCGGTTTGGCTTGAGCTCTCCCAAGCAGCTTGGCGAATTGCTTTTTGATGAATTGAACCTTCCCAAGGGCAGGCGCACCCAGACGGGGTACTCGACCGACGCGGCCACGTTGGAGGGTTTTTCCAAGATGCCGCCTGAGATGCTGGAGAACGCCAAGGGCGGCGCCCTGGACGTGGTCAACCCTGTGCTGGAGTACCGTGCCCTCACCAAGTTGAAGTCCACGTACGTGGACACGCTGCCTGAACTGGTGAGCCCTCGCACGGGCCGCGTCCACACCAGCTATAACCAGGCTGGCTCTGCCACAGGACGTTTGTCCAGCAACGACCCGAACTTGCAGAACATCCCCGTCCGCACTGAGTTGGGCCGTCGCGTACGGAAGGCCTTCGTGGCCGAGGGCCGCCCTGACTGGCTCCTGCTAGCGGCCGACTATTCGCAGATTGAGTTGCGCGTGCTGGCGCACCTGTCGCAAGACCCGGCCCTGCTCGCTGCCTTTGAGCGTAACGAGGATATCCACTCAGCTACGGCATCGAACATCTACGGCGTGGACCTGAAGGACGTGACCTCAGACATGCGGCGGCTGGCAAAGGTGATGAACTTTGGTGTCATCTACGGCCTGAGCGCCTTTGGCATAGCGCAGCAGACGGAACTCTCCATGGAGGAGGGCTCTGCTTTCATTGAGACGTACTTTGGCACGTACCCCGGCGTGCGCACCTACCTGGACGCGACACTGGCCGAGGCCCGGAAGACGGGCTACGTGGAGACGCTGCTGGGACGCCGGCGTTACCTGCCGGAACTGCACTCCTCCAACATGCACCAACGGCAGGCAGCGGAGCGCATGGCGGTCAACGCGCCGGTGCAGGGGACGGCTGCGGAGGTCATCAAGGAGGCCATGGTGCCCATCCAGCACCGGTTGGACGACTCCGGCGCGAGGAGCAAGATGCTCCTCCAGGTGCATGACGAGCTTATCTTTGAGTCGCCAAAAGAGGAGATTGAGGACGTGAAGGCGCTTTTGCAGGAGACCATGCCCAGCGCCTTGGCGTTGTCGGTGCCGCTAAAGATTGAGATCAAGGTTGGCGAGACCTGGGGAGACATGGAGTAAGGATATCTCCTTAACCTATATGCGGGTCCCAATTGTGTAGACCTGCAACTGCCCCAAGTCCACGCCGTAGCGCCTGATTTTCTCCCGATCACCCTTCGAGAACCACAGGGCGAACGGGCTTGTGGCAAGCCACCAGGGGTTTGGAAGGGGGGTAGCTATTTGTAGGAGTCCCTACTATGACCGCTGACAAACACGCTGCGTCCCTCTGGGTCTCCCTGATGGGGAGCCAGGTACGGATGGTGAAGGGTAAGCAGTACAAGCACCGTGTCATTGAGGCTGGAGAGGGCGACGCGCTTATCCTCATCCATGGCGTCGGCAGCAGTGCGGAGCTCTTTGCGCGCAACGTCATGCCGCTGGCGGAGCACTTCCACGTCTACGCAATCGACGCCCTCTATCACGGCTACTCGACGTTGGAGCCGTACGACTCCGGTCTACGCGTGCGTGTGCAGGCGGACGCTATCCTGGACTTCATGGATGCTGAGGGCATCCAATGGGCCCACTTTGAGGGCGAGTCTATGGGCGCAGGCATGGCCTTTGACATTGGCATGCGCTACCCGGAGCGCAGCGGCAAGATGATATTCAACTCCGGCTCCTTCTACGTGAGCTTCAAGCGTGAATTTGAGGCAGGCCCTGAGGCTGACCTGCTGGTGCCCATCTGTCAGGAGTCCGTGAACAACTTCAGTCGTGACACCGTCCGCAAGCGGATGGAGTACCTTGTGGCCAGTCCTGACCACCTTACAGATGACCTTGTGGACGTGCAGTACAAGCTCTACCAGGACCCCGCAATATTCGAGTCCATGCGGAAGGTCTACGGGGTGTCGGCACCCAGGCCACGACTTCTTTTCTACGAAGAGGAGGAGGCCGCCACGTTTAAGCCGGAATCGTTGGTGATGTGGACGGACCGCAACCAGGGCGCGAGTCCTGAGCTGGGCGAGTACCTGGCAAGTCGCATTGGCGGTGGCGCGCAATATGTGCTTATAAAGAACGCCGCGCACTGGCCACAGTGGGAGCAGCCAGAGGAGCATAACCGTGTGGTGACGGACTTCCTGCTGGGGAAGATGTAGGAGTCCGTGGGTCCACGGCGCACCTTGAATTAGTGAGTAGTGTGGCTATATGCAGCCCCACATCCGTTGAGACACAGGAACGTACTTTGTCGGTGAGCGGGAGGACGCACGATGGTAGATGTTGAGCAAAAGCAAGGTAAGGCAACACCCAGCGGTGACCTGGCTGCTGAGTATGCGCAGTGGCAGTCCAATGACAGACGAGAGATTATTCCGCCGCTGGGGTTCAGAGAATACTGGTACCCCGCCGTCCTCCTGAAAAAGGTAGGTAAGCACCCAAAGCACGTAAAAATACTTGGCACTGACCTAGTGTTTTTTAGAGGCAAGGACATAGAGGTGGCCTGCATCTCCTCTGTCTGCCCCCACCGCGGAGGCAATTTCCAGGAGGGCGATTGCCATTGGAAAGGCACCATCACCTGCCCCTATCACGGTTGGACATTCAGTGAGACGGGCGAGTTGCTGGCAGTGCTGGTGGAGGGTGACGATTCAAAGCTGCCCCACTTGGGAATTAACGCACGCACGTACCCCACACGAGTATTGAAGGGCATGGTCTTTGTCTGGATGGGGGAGGGGGAGCCAGCCCCTATTGAGGAGGACGTACCGCCGGAGATGTTCCGGGAAGACGCCCACGTGCTATTCCATCTGGAGTACTGGTTGGTCAACTGGCGGCAGAGCGTGGAGAACGCCGCAGACGCTCACGCACCCTATGTCCACCGGAACTCATTCAGGACCGGTCAGGTTGCTATTGGCTTCAGCGGTCCTGTGGGGCCTCGCGCAGACGCGGTGAACGGGAGAGCATCAATAGTGCGGAGCTTTCGTGGACGGGGCATCCAGGACCCTCCCACCTTCGTGAACTTTACCAAGCTGGGTCACAAGTGGCCCAAGAGCCGTTGGCGTCGCCTGTGGAACTGGGCGTTCAAGTACGGGGTGAAGCGGAACGCCAAGGCTAAGCCAACATGGTCTGTTCTTGAACCCGCACAGCAGGAGGAATGGGGTGGGTCCCTGCTCCACCTGCCGGGGATGGTGCGGCTGGACCAGCGGGGCTAAACGTACACGAGGCATGCCGTGCCCATAACGGAGGAGTTAAGTCTCATGGTCTATTACCATTGGTCAGCAGGCACCAGCTTCTTGGCCAAGCTATGGGAGAGCGTCTACTGGAACATCTTCCATAACTGGATGCATTACACCAACTTCTCCCGGCAGGATCTGAAGGCTGTGGTGAACCAGCGCTATGACTACCCAGAGAACTTTTCATCCCATGACTCCCCGTTGGTGGTCTGGCGCAAACCATGTGCCAACTCACGGGATGCTCAGCGGGCGCCTGCACCCCATGAGACCGACAGCAGCGGTTAAGGAGACGTGACCCTATGTTCCGCACGCGAATCACAGAGCTTTTGGGCATAGAGCACCCCATCATCAGCGCGCCCATGGCGGGCATAGCGACGGCTAACCTGGTGGCGGCGGTATCGGCAGCGGGCGGTTTCGGCCTCATAGGCGGGACCACCCCTGGTGGAGCAGACTGGCTCCGGGAGCAGATACGCGCCGTGCGGGAGCGGACGGACCGCCCCTTTGGCGTCGGCTTTATCTCATCGTTCCCGGGACTTGATGAACTGGTGGCCGTGGCGCTTGAGGAGAAGGTGGCTGCCATCAGCCATTCATTTGCGGACCCCACGACGTATATCCCCGCAGCCCACGCTGCTGGCGTGAAGGTGCTGGTGCAGGTACAAACGGTGGCGCAGGCGGTAGTGGCTGTCAACGCAGGAGCTGACGCCATCGCGGCTCAGGGTACGGAAGCGGGAGGTCACACGGGGTATAGCGGGACCATGGCGATCGTGCCAACGGTAGTGGACGTGGCAAAGGGCGTTCCCGTCATCGCTGCGGGCGGCATTGCCGATGGTCGTGGCCTTGCGGCGGCGCTGATGCTTGGCGCGGAGGGAGCGTGGATTGGCACCCGGTTCGTGGCCAGCGTTGAAGCCGTGCGTCCTCAGTGGCAGAAGGACCGCATTGTGGAGGCGAGCGCTGACGACACGGTGGTGACGAGGGCTTACGACCTTGCTGCCAACGCTGCATTCCCTGACTACATTATTGACCGTGTGTTGCGCAACGATTTCACGGATGTTTGGGCAGGGCGTGACGCCGATGTTGCTGCAAGACGAGACGAACTGGGGCCGGAGGTTGCGAGAGCCACGCAGGAGAATAATCAAGCGATTGCACCTGTGCGAGCGGGAAACGCTTCAGGGATGGTGCATGCGGTGGAGCCTGCCGGAGACATCCTGCGCCGGATTGTGAGGGAGGCGGAGTTGATTTTGCGGGAGCGGGTGAAGGCGGTACTGCGGAGTGAAGACTAGGCTGAGTCGCCTGCTTCACTGGTGATCTGCTCCTCAAGCTGCTTCACGGCCCCATAGTCCTCATCCAGAAGCTTGTAGCAACGTTCCACATAGAGCCTTGCCATGTTTGCACCGTGGTCTGAAGAGTCCCGGGCGGCGGCGCGGATGCGGTCTACCCAGAAGTGGCTGGGAAGCAGGCTCTCCAACGCTTCCAGGGATACGTCCGTCTCTTTTGCCAAGCCCTCATCTTTGTTCTGTTGGGCAAAGCGCATACTACCCACA
>JAQBVZ010000038.1 GCA_027625205.1 Chloroflexota bacterium | reverse complement strand
ATCCATACGAACAACCGCTATGAACTCTCTGTGTTCGCCACGGCTGATGACTTGGCCAAAGTCTTTGATGTCACAGTGCGGTTCCCAGACGACTCACTACAGTATCTTCAGCAAACAGACGATTCCTGGCGCTACCTGGAAACGGGCGTACCAACAACAGGGACGTATAGGTTCATGGTCACACTGAAGGACGGCACTAACTTTGAAAAGACCATGGAATACGCTGGCGAAGGCTCCTAGGCAGCAGGTTGCTCTGACTCGTTGACCAGCTCCACATGCTGGTTCAGGTCCGTGTGGTATGTGTACGGGAAGTCGGCACCCTCAAGGATGAGCTTGTATCCCGGCGTAATGACCTGGAGATAGAACAACCCCGGCTGCGGGTTGCCCAGGCTGGTGTCGGGCCATTCAACGGGCTCAATGCTGAGCACTGAAACGTCGCCAACGTCTATGCCCAATAAACCCGCCAAATCTTCTCTCGCCAGCGTCACCATAGGAGGCTCCTCACGGACAATGCCATGTTGGGAACGCACTGGCAATAGGCCAAGCTTATCTCTGGTCAGCGCCACCGCCGCTGAGCCTACGGCAACCATCGCCACCAAGCCCACGCTAATCGCCAACCGTACTCTTCTATTCATGGAGCACCTCTCGTTCACGCAAAGGCCGGTGAGACCAGCCCTACCTTCTAGACGATGACACTTGCCTGGAAGTTCCATGTATCGCCTGCATATAGCTGTGCTACACTCACGACCTGCCGGAGCAACCTATTCCACGGAGCTTCCCTATGCCTGAGCTGACCGGCCGCACTGATTTCTGGAACATCGGCTACCCATTGGGGGCCGTCGTCTATACCACGGCACTGATTGCCATAGGCGCTGTGCTGTGGGGACTCTATAAGCGCCAGCAGATGTGGCGACTCGGCAAGCCGAACCCCGACACGGGGCCTTGGGGCCAGCGGCTGTTGGCAGGAGCGCGACTGCTCATGCTGGATGGCTTTGGCCACCGCCGGTTCATCAAGCGGGAGCGGCTCCCCGGCGCAATGCACTTCTTCATCTTCTGGGGCATGCTGGTGCTCTTTGCCGCCACCACGCTGAGCATGGTGGAGTTCAACGTTGAGCAATACTTGGGCATCCGCCCCTTCACGGTGGACTGGTCCCTCCAACTTGAGTTTGTGTGGGACATCTTTGGCGGCGGTTTCGTATTCATTGGGCTGTCCATTGCCCTCTACCGGCGGTACGTCCAACGCCCCGCCAGGCTGAACACTGTCATGGAAAACGGCGTGCTCATTGGCCTCATCCTGGCTATGGTGGTCACCGGCTTCCTGTTGCAAAGCCTCCGCATGGCCGCGACGGAAATGGAGCCAACCAGCGTGCTCTATAACCCAGACTGGGCGCCGTGGTCTCCTATCAGCTACGTCATAGCACTTGGCATACGAGGCGTTGGCATGAGCGTGGGGGCCATGGAGGTCACGCATTTTTCACTGTGGTGGTTCCACGCCGCACTGATGTCGGCCACGTTCGTCTATGCAGCGGTGCGCTTCGGCCCACTCATGCATATCTTTGTTAGCCCTATCAACGCCTTGATGCGCTCCAGCGTCACACGTCCCAAGGGGGCGCTGCGCTCAATGGGGGAGTTAGAGCAGTTGGAGCGTTTTGGCGCGCAGGACCTTCAGGACTTCACATGGAAGCAGTTGCTGGAAGTGGACGCCTGCACCAACTGCGGCCGCTGTCAGGACCAATGCCCTGCATGGGCCAGCGGCAAGCCACTTTCGCCTCGTAAGCTCATCCAGGACATGAAAAGCTACATGATGGAGCGCGCACCAGTGCTGCTCCAGGCTGGCGAAGGCGAAGCGCCTCCACCAGAGAAATCCCTTATCCACGATGTCATCTCTCAGGAAGTGCTCTGGTCTTGCACCACGTGCGGGGCCTGCATGGAGGCGTGTCCTGTGTTCATTGAGCACATAGACAGCGTTGTGGACATGCGCCGCTACCTGACGCTTGAAGAAGCCAGCGTGCCGGAGACGGCCATGGCCGCGCTTACGTCGATGGAACAGCGAGGCCACCCATGGCGCGGCACCCAAGCCACACGCTCTGACTGGATGGAGGGCACCGGCGTGACCACGATGGCGAAGGACCCTGAGCACGAGATACTGCTGTGGGTGGGCTGCACACCAGCCCTGGACCCCCGGAACCAGAAGGTTGCCCAGGCCATGGCGTCGGTATTGAAGGTGGCAGGCATCAAGTTCCGGGTGCTGGCGGAAGAGGAGACGTGCACGGGCGACCCCGCCCGCCGCATGGGGAACGAGTACCTCTACACCATCATGGCGCAGCAGAACATTGAGACCTTCAACCGCTACAACGTACGGAAGGTGGTGACTCTCTGTCCGCACTGCTTCAACACGTTGAAAAACGAGTACCCACAGCTTGGCGGCTCCTTTGAGGTACAGCACTACACGGAGTTCGTGGCGGAGCTTGTCCGTGATGGACGTCTCCGCCCGGTACGTTCTATTGAGACCACCATGGCCTACCACGACTCCTGCTACCTGGGTCGCCACAACGGCGTCTATGACCCTCCCCGTGAGATTGCCAACGCCATACCCGGCCTGGAGCTTATAGAGATGGGGCCTGACAGGTCACGTAACCGTGGGTTCTGCTGCGGCGCGGGCGGCGGGCGCATGTGGATGGAGGAGGAAGGCCAGCGCATCAACCACATCCGCACGGACCACTTCCTGGACACAGGCGCGGAGACGGTGGGCGTCTCATGTCCCTTCTGTATGCAAATGATGCAGGAGGGCATTGGCGCCAAGGGCGTGGAAGAGAAGAAAAATGCAAGAGACCTGATTGAAATGCTGGCTGAGAGCCTGGAGCCTGAGCCAGAGAGCTAAGTTGCTCCTGACGGGCTATTGACGGCGGTCTCCGGCAAGCCTAGCATGGGCCTATTCCGTTCCCAGTGAGCCATCATGGACGACTATTTCAGGCAGTACGGCCTAGTCCTTATCCTCACCATGGTGGCCGTCACCATCCCCACCAGCCTGCTGGTGTTCTCTTGGATGCTCTCCAGGACCCCCATCCGGCCCTATAAGCCCAACCCCATCAAGCTGGACACCTATGAGTCCGGGATGGAGACCATTGGCGGCGGACGGTGGGAACGTTTCAACGCCCGCTACTATCGCTATGCACTGCTCTTTATCCTGTTTGACGTTGAGGTGGTGTTCCTGTTCCCGTGGGCCACGCGCATCAACGCGCTTGGCTGGACCGGGTTCGTGGCCATCCTGGTCTTCCTGTTGGTGCTGACGCTAGGGTGGATCTACGAATGGCGACGGGGCGGCATGGAGTGGGCGTAGCTGTTTAGCAGTATTGCAACGTCATCACGAGGCGCTCCCTATGGGGCGCCTTTCTCTTTGCTGCAACCTCGGTTGAACGCACATCGGCCCCGACGTAGAATCCCCACGACCTGCTGGAGCTTTGCTAACGAGAGGCAACATCATGGAACCCAGTGTCTCCTATGAACCTCTGACACCCCTCACATTTTTGGACCGCAGCGCCATGGTCTACCCGGATAAGACGGCTGTGGTCTATGGCGACACCAACTACACCTACGCCCAACTCCATGAACGTGTGCTCCAGCTGGCGGGAGCACTTCAACAAGCAGGCGTTCGCAAGGGGGACCGCGTTGCCTACATGGCTCCAAACCTCCCGCCAACGTTGGAGGGCCATTTTGGGCCCATGCACCTGGGAGCGGTGCTGGTCGCCATCAACACGCGTCTGGGGCCACGTGAGGTGTCGTACATACTCAATCACTCCGGCGCAAAGGTGCTGGTCTTCGACTCTGAGTACGCGGCCACCATACGGGCGGTCAAGAGCGAGACGCCAAACATCGGGACTTTCGTGCAGGTGGTGGACACGCAGCCCAAGGCTGACGACATCCCAGGTCCCGACTATGAATCGTTCATTGCGGCTGGCGACCCGAATACGCCACGTGTGGCCCTGGACGACGAGCGCGATACGGTAGCCATCAACTACACGTCAGGGACAACGGGCGACCCCAAAGGCGTGGCCTATCACTCTCGCGGCGCGTACCTCAACGCGTTGGGGAACGCAATTGAGATGAGCGTGAGCTGGCGCAGCCGCTACCTCTGGACAGTACCCATGTTCCACTGCAACGGCTGGTGCTTCACGTGGACGGTAACGGCGGTGGGCGGCACCCACGTCTGCCTGAGGCGAGCTGACCCCAATGACATCTACCGCCTCATCCGTGAGGAGGGCATCACCCACTTTGGGGCGGCGCCCACGGTGCTGACGTCCCTCTACGCATCGCCGGACGCGGCGGGCCAGGCCCTGAGCGGCGTGACCATTGCCACCGGCGGCGCACCGCCCGCGCCTCACGTCATCAAGACCATGGAGGCCATGGGCGCAAGCGTCTACCACCTCTACGGACTGACGGAGACCTACGGACCAAACACAGTCTGCGAAATCCAGCCCCACTGGCTCAATATGTCACCAGACGACCGTGCGCTTGAAATGGCCCGTCAGGGTGTACCCCACGTCACCGCTGGAATGGGCGTACGCGTGGTTGACGAGCAGATGAACGATGTCCCTCAAGACGGCGAGACGATGGGTGAGATAGTGATGCAGGGCAACACGGTGATGTCTGGCTATTACGCTGACCCAGAGGGCACGGCCACTGCGTTCCGTGGCGGATGGTTCCACTCAGGTGACCTTGCGGTATGGCACGACAGCGGCTACATAGAGATCAAGGACAGGGCCAAGGACATCATCATCTCCGGTGGGGAGAACATCTCCAGCCAGGAAGTTGAGAAGGTCATCATGGAGCACCCCGCTGTGCTGGAGACATGCGTGGTGGGCGTTCCCGACGCCAAGTGGGGTGAGGTGCCGAAGGCCTTTGTGGTCAAGCGTGAGGAGGTTCAGGTGACGGGCGAGGAGATAATCGCGTTCTGCCGGGAGCGCATAGCTCACTTCAAAGCGCCAAAGTACGTGGAGTTTGGCGACCTGCCAAAGACGTCGACAGGCAAGATTCAGAAGTTTGTGCTGCGTGAGCGCGAGTGGGCTGGGCACAAGCAGCGGGTGAAAGGCTAACCGCCGTACTTTTCCCGTAGTTCCCGCTTGAGCACTTTGCCCAGGCTGTTCTTCGGGAGTTCAGTCACGAACTCCACCGACTCCGGCCTCTTGAACCGGGCCAGGTGCCTGTAGCAGTGCTCCATCAGAACATCCTCTGTCAACTCAGCGCCGGGGCGTGCCACCACAATCGCCAGGACCCGCTCGCCCCAGGTGTCGTCAGGCACGCCAATGACCGCCGCCTCAGACACGCCAGGGTGGTCATGCAAAACGTTCTCCACCTCTTCAGGCGCAACCATCTCACCGCCGCGCTTGATGAAGTCTTTGGCGCGACCCGCCAGGTAGATATAACCATCCTCGTCACGAAAGCCGAGGTCGCCTGTGTGCAACCAGCCGTCGTGCAGCACCTGGTCTGTGCTCCCCTGCTCGCCCCAGTAACCAGCCATGAGGCGCGGGCCACGGGCCACAATCTCCCCCGCCTGGCCCAACGGCATCTCCTGGCCGTCCTCATCCACTATCTGCACCTCAACGTCCGGCAGGGGTTTGCCAATGGAGCCAAGGTGTCGCTTATGTAGCTCCACCAACTCCGGCGGCCCTTCAAGCACGTGGTCTTCAGGCGGCACCATGGTAATGGTGGAGCCAGTCTCCGTCTGGCCAAAGGCGTTGATGAACTGTCGTCCCGGAAAGCCAGCCACCATGCGCTGAATAAGCGAAGGCGGCATGGAGGAGCCTCCGTAGGTGAGTACCCGTAGGCTGGACAGGTCATGGCGCTCGAATTCAGGTGAGTCCAGGATTTGGCGGACCATGGTGGGCACCAGAAGCGCACGTTCCACGCCGTGCTTCGCCACCAGCTTCATCCACTCCACAGCTTCAAACTGGCGCTGAATGACCAGCGTACGTCCCCCATAGACCGACGCAAGCGCGGACTGGAGCCCCGCCACGTGGTAGAGGGGTACTGTCAGCAGGTTGCGCTCCTCCACATCAGGGTCCGGAGGCGCAACGCTGCTCAGCATGTAGGAGGTAAAGCTGGCCTGGGTGAGCACCGCCGCCTTGGGATGGCCTGTGGTGCCAGCGGTGAAGAGGATGACTGCGGGGTCGGGGTCGTCGCCTTCAGGGAAGCGGAGTTCATCGCCAGTGCCGGACGCGACCAAGGACTCGTAGGCAGTCCAGCCCATGGCAGCGTCACCATCAGCCGCCACAAACAGTTCGATCGCGGAGAGTTGCGGCCTGACCTGCTCAACAACAGGGACGTACCGTGCACCCGCCATAATCACCTTGGGGGCTGCGTGCTGCAATGGGTAGAGCAGCTCCTCAGCGCGGTCACGAAAGTTCAAAGGCACGTAGATGGCATCCAACTTCGCCACGGCAAAGTACGTCTCCAGGTGCAGTGGCGTGTTGACGTCAAGAAAGGCCACGCGGTCACCATTGCCCACACCGGCACCAGCCAGTGCGTTAGCCAGCCGATTGGCGCGAGCGGCCAACTCCGCGTACGTGGTGGCGCGGCCATCGAAAACCGTGGCGGTGCGGTCAGGGACGATTGCTTGGGCGATGGTCAGGATTTCAGCGGTATGCATAGGGAATTACTTAGACGACGCAGAGACAAGAGTCAAGGCCTTACGGTGTTCCGCCGCCAATGCATGGGCCAACGGCATGTCCATTCCCTGGTAAACGGTGGATTTGGCC
>JAQBVZ010000037.1 GCA_027625205.1 Chloroflexota bacterium | reverse complement strand
GATGACCCCACCGTGGCGCCGACGGACACCAACACTCCACGGACTGGGAGCACTGGCCCCACAGCGACGCCGACCGCGGAGGCGATGATGAGCAACAGTGAATTTGTTGCTCTGGTTGAGCGGGCCCGAGCGTCCAACCACGTGGTGCGGGCGCCCCTGGGCTTCCACACTGACGAGGCCATTGCTGGCCTGGAAGCTGCATTTGAAGAGCGCTTTGGCTTTGAACTGAAGCTGGAGAACGAACCCGGCCACCCTGTCCGAGACATGCCGACCAAGATCACCGTTGCTGGCCAGAACGGAACAGGCGTCATTGACTCCATGCTCTGGGGCAACGCCGCCGTAAGCTTCCCGATTCTGGAGGAAGGCTTCATGCGGAAGCCCAACTGGGACGTGGTAGCCCAAGAGTGGCCCCAGTTGCTGGAGCTTAGGCAGGAAACCCCCGCGTGGATTACTTCCAGCGGTGAGAACTTGCAGGACTACTGTGTACTGGCATTCCACAGTTTCTGGGTCTGGAACTACAACCCCCGGAATGTTAGGCCCGAGGAAGTTGCGAACCTCACCACCGCGGACCTGCTGTCGCCCCAATGGGCGAACAGGGTTGTTGCGGATGAGCGGGCCCTTGGTTTCTACTACTACCCACTGGCCCCGGGCTGGGATGAGGAGCGCACAGCTGCGTACATGCACAACCTTGGCGCGAATGGCCTGAAGCTCTTTGCGGGTGGCAGCAACGGCGTCCACCAGGCCATCCTCACAGGTGAGGGTGACATTGGAATGGCCAACGCCGCCATTGAACACAGGAACAACGGACGGCCCATTGACTTTACAATTGCGGAGTTCACCACTGGCGCCAACCCCAACATTTCCTGTCTGCCCAAGTTTGGCGCAGGGAACGACGAGGATATGGCTGAGTTGTTCTGGGCCTGGGACATCATGGAGGGCCGCGCAGCCATCTGCCGGGCACCCATTGCATACGCCAGCGCCGGATTCCTGGCGGAGGAAACCTATCAAGATTGCCCATTGATTGAGGACCTCTGGAACAAGGGATTGCGCTATGATCAGGTGGTTTTTGCTGACGAGCAGGATGAAGCCGCATCGGTAGGAGCCTGGCGCCAAATTGCAATTGACGCCCAGCTTGCAGGCATCCAGTCCGGCGCACCAGTGCCGTACAACTACTAGACAGTGAGTGTTGTGCCCCCCTGACCAAAAGTAGGTCAGGGGGGCACACTCTTTTGTGAACCTTTGAGGGCCAGATAGGCCGTGCAGTGGGGGAGTTCTCCCGGAGGGGAATGGACATGGCAAATATCGTAGCCTCGAGAACATCTGGTTCTCGTGTTGCTTGGAACCGGTTTACACAGCCACGTGTCTACGTTCCTCTAATTGGGCTAGTCATATTGTTGCTGCTCGTGGTTGGCCCCATTGTGACCTTGATATTTGCTTCATTCCGGCCAGTGGGCGTTTACCCTCTGGAGTCCGGCCCCTTTGTCCTTGATTCTTATCGCAAGATACTGGAAGACCCCGCCCTCCAGCGTACCATTACCGACACCTTGGTCTTTGCCGCGGGCACCCTGGCATTTGGACTGCCCCTTGCCGGAATCATGGCTTACTTAACGGAACGCACTGACATGCCGTTCCGGAACCAAACGTACATGATGCTTTTCATCCCCATGTCCACGCCTGTTTTTGCAACAGGCCTTGGGTGGATTTTGCTGCTTGGACCACGGGCCGGCATGCTGAACGTCTGGTGGAGAGAGTTGGTTAACAGCACCTCACTGGACGGCCCAATCAACATATTCTCCATGGGTGGGCTCATCTTTGCGGGCGCCATTGGTCTTGCGCCGTCTATGTGGCTGTTCCTGATAAGTGTTTTGAGAAATATGGACCCCACGCTGGAAGAGGCCGCAGCAGTTTCAGGAGCAGGGCGACTTAAGACGTTGACACGAGTGACACTGCCATTGATGCGGCCCGGCACCTTTGCCGTGGGCATCTTCTTCTTCATTGTGGCTATTGAGTCACTGGAATTGCCCCTGGCATTGGGTCTTACCGCTGGCATTGAGACCATCAGCGTCCGTATTCTGCGGTTGGTGAACGGAGAGGTTGCGGGACAGGTGGACTACGGTCTGCCAGCCACCCTGGGGGTCTTTGCGCTGGTCATCGGGACCTTTGGGGTCACTGCATACCTCTACCTTGTGCGCAGCGCGTCCAAATACGCGGTGATGACGGGTAAGGGCTACCGGCCACGCATGCTGAAACTTGGCAGGTTCAAGTGGGTAGCTGTTGGGTTCTTTGCCCTGTACCTCATCATCAAGGTCATATTGCCCTTTGGCGTGCTGTTGTACGCCAGCTTATTGGAGTTCTACCAGCCATACGTTTCGGCGAACTTCGAGTATCTGCAATGGACCTTCTCAAATTACACATACATATTTGACTGGCGCTTCGCTGGCCGGTTCTTTATGAATACGATAATTGTGTCTGTTGCCGCTTCGTTCGGCACCATGTTCCTGGTCAGCTTTTTGGGTTGGTTGGTGGTGCGGATGCCTGGCCCCGTAACCCGAAGCGTCAATGTGATAGCCTTCATGCCGCTGGCGGTGCCTGGCACCATCTCCTCCACGGCCATGTTGCTGCTGTTCATTGGCACGCCCCTCTACGGTACGCTGGCTCTTTTGGTACTGGCCTATGTCTTCCGGTATGTGGCCTTTGGCACCAGGCTCATGCACGCGGCCCAGCTTCAGGTCTCCACTGAATTGGAGGAAGCAGCCCTTACCAGCGGCGCCAGCAGAGTGGTGACGTTCTTCCGGATTAACTTGAGATTGCTGATACCAGCGTTCATCAATGGATGGCTGTACATACTGGTGCACGTTTCCAAGGACTTCTCCGTGCCATTGCTGTTGGCCAGCGGGAGCACGCTCCTATTTGGCAATATCATCTTCAGTCGCTGGGAGCAGGGAGACCTCTCCTCAGCCGCAGCGCTCATGGTAATCTTGATTGCTTTCAACCTTGTCGCAGTGTTCATGGGCCGCCGATGGCTCCTGAAGTCTGTAGGCCAGCATTAGGCGCACGCCGGTCACGCACTGGCGACTCTAAAATGAGGCTCCATTGGCCTCAGAAACAACAGGAGGGAATATGGGAGAGATACTCGGACTCGGAACCACAGACTACCCACGTATGCGGACCGCTGACCCCAACATGCCTGGGCCCTTCAGGGACAACTTGGGCGGCATCCACGTCAAACCCGCTGCAACAAACCCGGCCAACTGGCCTGAAGCCATGCAGAAGGAATGGTCAGACGACGAAGCTCTGGTCACTGGTCAGATAGCTCGTGAGCGCCAGGGCGGCTTCTACTCCAAGCTGAATGATGAACTGGACGCCTTCAACCCTGACTTTGTGCTTATCTGGTCCAAGGACCAGCGAGAGAGCCTGAAGAACTTCTCTGTTCCGCAATTCTGGGTCCAAGCGTACGACACGGTGGACATCAAGCCAGGCCTCACGTTCTTTAAAGACCAGGACCTTGACAGAGTGGTGACGCTGAAGGGCCACAAGGAAGGCGCCTTGCATCTTGTAAAAGGCTTGCAGAAGGAGGGGTTTGATCCCACCTACGCATTGGAGCCGTTGCACCCACAGGGTCTGGCCCATACCTTTCGTGGCGTTACAACTCACCTCTCTTGGAACAACTTGGACTACAAGTACCCCATAGTGCCGGTGTCCATTGACCCCTTTGGCCTGCGTGAGCGCGGACCAGACGGTCTGGAGCCCAACTTTGACACTGCGGTCATGCCAATGTCCACCAAGCGGGCGTTTGAGTTGGGACGGGCCACAGCACGGGTCCTCAAGGCGAGCCCATACCGCGTGGCCCTGGTGGCTGGCGTTGGCTGGTCCCACGCCAACAACACGAGCTGGGAACGCTCCTGGGTGAACCCGGACGTGGCTGCTGACCAGAAACTGCATGATGAAGAATGGGCCACTGGTAAGTTCACTGAGTGGGCCAACCGCTTCACCTATGAGGAGATGGAGGAGCACGCCTGGTGGGAGCTGGTCTGCTGGGTGGCTTTGGCTGGTGCTATGACGGAGTTGGGAGCCAAGCTCAAATGGACTGACTTTGAGACTCACTACGTCTTCAACTCCAACTGGTGCAACTGCGCATTTACAACCGCGTAAAGGTGTCAGGGATATCAATCCCCCCAGATAGAGTGCAAAAAGAAAGGCCCAACACATGTGTGGGGCCTTTCTTTTTTACGTTGGTAGAGCGCTAGCCCAATGACGCTACGAACTCTCGGAAAAGGGCGCGGAAGTCCTCTTGAAGGAGCCTGGCCACGTTTCCCCTGAAGTGGGGGTAAATCTTCAGCCAGGAGTTCGCTATGTTTTGGTGAGCCAAGATGGAGTGAGACAACGGATGGATCTCCGGGTTGGCGTCAGTGTCGCCACGGAGCACTAACGTGGGCGCGGTGATGCCCTTGGAGCTCTCACGGAGGTCGTAGTACTGCTTGAAGGTTTCAGACGTACGCAGGCGCAGGTAAAAGTCCGAGACCTCAGCCCAGTCGTCACCGTGGTGCTCTTTGAGGTTGGCGGCGCGGTCTGGTGGAACGCTGGCGCCAAAGTTTCCTATGGCCTGCCTGTCCGAGTCGTCGTCGTTGGCTAGGATTGCCCAGTCCACAGTGAGGGACTTGACGCGGCCTGGGTGGTCCAGGGCAAAACGCAACGCGGGCCGGGAGCCCATGGCACCGCCGTAGATGTGCGCTGATTGAATGCCCAGGGCGTCAAGCAGACCGCCAAGGTCATCCACCCATGCTGACGGCTCCATGTCATGGACGTGGGCGCTGCGCCCAAGCCCGCGGAGGTCAGGCAATAGTAGGTGGAAGTCCTTGGAGAGCTCAGGAAGATGAGGGGTGAAGATTTGGGCGCTGCCATCCACTGAACCGTAGATCATCACAAGAGCGTCGCCGCTACCCTCTTCCTCGTAGTACATGTCATGCCCGTTAACGTTTTGCGTTGGCATTGTGAGCCTCCTATTTGATCTGCGCCTTGAGTTGCTTCGCTACGCTGCCGCAAGCGGAGGCTATTGGCTCAAGAGGGGTTGTGTTTTCAATAGTGACGTAAGGAATAAGGCCGTCGGCTAGTACCTGCAAGGCGTGGGCTATCACGCTGAGCCTGGCAGTGGCGTTGGGTACGCCGAACCCATGCATGGGTATAAGGCTCTCTATACAGCCGTCAATGGCTTCAATAATCGCTTGATCCACTGTTCCGTCCGGTATCTCTTCTCTGATGGTACGGAGGCCGTCCAACATGAGCTCTTGCGCCCTGTGCCGGACTGCTCCCTGTGGTGTGGTCATTTCGCCCTCCATCGGCTGTGCTGGCATGGAGCGTGCCCCACATCCTAGCGCCGGGTGTCAGGATACAACGGTGGGTGGTGTTTTGCTATGGAAACGTGCAGTGCTTTAGATGACCGTGAGCAGGACGTTGTTCACCACTGCGGCGAACACGGTGATGGTGTATGGCACCAAGGTCAGCACGTAAGCCGCGCGCGCAAAGCCGCTTAGACCTAGGCGTGCGTAAAACAGCCGAGCGACCGTGGCGACGGTGCACAGGAAGGCCACTGCCGCCGCATCCATGACATAGAGGCCATTGAACCCGGCAATGCTTAGCGCCCATCGAGCTAAAGGCCCGCTCTCATACACATAGGGTTTGTTGCTGTGCTCCAGCAGGAAGTAGGTGCTGATGAGGTCCAACGCGGCCAATAGCGCCGCAAGTGGTACTAGTAACGCATCATGCCATGGCCAGACCAACCTTGAGAGGGTGCTTATGTGTGGTTCAACTGCTTTGCCACGCTGGATGCTTCTGGTTGCCATGGAGTTCAGGCTGGGTAACATCGGTTGTCTATACCTCACAACATAGATGTGTGGGCTGTGATCTCACAGCCACTGATTAAGGCCTCTGGTGCAACCAGAGATGCCTGTCAGTGAAGCCTAAAATCCATAAGGCCCGCTGCCAATCACCCAAATGGGCTATTCCGGCGGATGCGCTGACTGGAAAGGGAGGAATAAGAAAAAGGAGGTGAGATTACTGGGAACGGACGCGCTGCAAGCTCCAGAGCCCCACCGCTATGAGGACTATCGCGCCAATCACGGCGAGCATTGGCCCTGTACCAGGGACCACTCCGTCGGTGCTGTCGCCAGTACGGTACTGCGAGTAGCCTTGCCACAGCCATGTGGCGGAGAAAAGGGTCACAAGCCCGGAGCCCAAGGCAACATAAGGCCGGATTTTGCTCAAGCTGGCTGCCATGGAAACGACGGTGGAGGTGATGGCTGAAAGGGCAATCAGTACCAACGGCAGACCGGGGAACCATTGCCAGCCGTCCTGCAACACCTCTGAGAGCGTGGCCTCATTTGTATCCCCATAGAGCCCAAAGAGGTACCAGGGATAAGACGCAGAGGCCAGAGCAAGGATGGCCCCAAACCCTACTAAGGCTATGGAGGAGGGCCCTTTATTAGTACCGTCGCTGGGTGTGGGCACGGGAGCAGAAGCAGGAGTTGACTCAGCCAAAGGCGGCGCCGGAGGAGGCGTGGCGGCCGCCTGGGTCAACCTTACGGCAGGGCGTGCTGAAGTGGCCGCCACCTCAGGTAGCGGCTGGTCACAGTTGCCACAGAAGCGGTAGTCAGGCTGGTTCCCAAATTGGCAACGCGGACAGACTATTCCCGTGAGACGGGTGCCACAGACTTGGCAGACCGTTACACCTGGTAGGTTGTCAAAGCTACAGTGGGTACATTTCATAAGACATCAGCTTTGTTCATATATACCGTATGACGGCTCTTACAGTATAGCCATCTTGGAAATAGCCGCTCATTGATGCCGCTACGCCGTTCAATATTTTGGCCCGCATGGGGATGACACGAGACCATTATGGCTGCTTATTTCCATTACAGGGTCGTAATTTGGTTGGCAAATGGGAAGCGTACTACCATAATGAAGGCATCTTAGATAGTTGAAGCAGGTATATGACAGGGGAATCCGAAAGATCCATCTATCTCTTCTTATCGTTGCACCGGTTCTTTGCCTACGGCCTTGCCGTAATGCTAGTGCAAGGATTTGGTGTGAGCACGGTAGATGAGCCATCCTTGCGTACCAACATCCAGCTAGGGATTGTTGGTGTAT
>JAQBVZ010000036.1 GCA_027625205.1 Chloroflexota bacterium | reverse complement strand
GGCCGTACAGCTTGAAGTGGATACGCTCATACAACCGTCCCAGCCCGCTCTTGGGACGCACGGACTTGAAGTAGACCTGCCGGGACAGGGTCTCAGTGACTGGCACCGCGTACCGTGTGTACATGTCCGTCTTGTGGTCATTCCGGTACATGCTTGGCAGGTGGTGACCTCGCTTCCATTCCTCAGGTGCGTCCCAGTCTGGCGCGTTCACTGAACGGTTGCGTGCCCATGCAAACATCCACGCCCACTTGTAGCGCCAGGTGTGCTTGGGCCAATGGCCCAAGCCCGGAAAGTAGAACTGCTTGGCCGCGTTGGGGTTGGCCCCGGAGTAGCCTCGCTGCGGCACCACGGCACGCCCGTTGACTATCTTGTTGCGGCCTCCCATGGGTCCCGTTTGGGCCATGGGGAACATCAACGTCCGGAGGGCGTTGGCATGCACGTAAGGTACGTGGGCGTCCTCACCGTTCTCCAGGGCCACCTGCCAGTTCACCGGCCAGTACTCCTCAGAGGGGAGTATCAGCGTGTAGTTGTCAAAGAACTCTGGCGGGATGTCCTCCTCCATGGGAGCGACTTCACCGTCACCCATCCAGATAAAGACCATGCCCTTCAACGTCACTGAAGGGTACTTCTTGGCCTTCACCTTGCCGGGAATCTTGGAGTCAGGGCCCTCCGGCAGCACCGCCAGGACGTTACCCTCGCCATCAAAGGTCCAGCCGTGGTACGGACACGCAACGGTGCCGGGGAAGTGGCAGTCGCCGTGGGCCAAGCTCCCGCCACGGTGGGGACAGACATTCCAGAGCACCGCCACCTCATTGTTCTTATCCCTGAAAAGCACCAGGTCATCACCCAGCATCTTCAGCGCGTAGGGCTTGCTCTTCTTAACCTTGCTGGCCTGTACAGCGGGATACCAATACTCGCGGAGGCCCAAGGGCGCGGCCACCTTACGGATATCACTAATCTTGCCTTCAACGGCCTCATCATCGTGCATCTTGGCCACAATGGGGCCGCTGCCATTACCGTTGCCGTTCTCTGTAATTGTCATCTCATCCTCCTCTGGAAGTCCTTCATTACGCAGGGGCAGTTGCGTGCAGGCCACTAACCGCTGGCGGGCATCTCCGCCTGCATCTCCTGCACAAGCTCCTCCGCGAAGACCTCCGCCTCCGAGAGGTTGGATAGCTCAGGCTTGACCAGCCCGCGACCGCGCTCCAAGACCATCTTCCGCCACTCAATAGTCTGCACGTCTGTGGCTGAAAGCTTCTCCGGGCGGTCGTAGTACTGATAGATCATCTGCCGACCGTCCTGGCCGGAGAAGTTGTAGTTCATGGACCAGTCATGCCAAAGGTGGAAGTGGACCCACTCATAGAAACGGCCCACCCAACTCCCTGGCTTCGTGGTGTGGAAATAGAACATCCTGGAATACTTCTCGTCCACGGGCACGTTCCACCGGGTGTACATATGCGTACCGTAGTTGGCGCGGAACATGCTGGGCAGGTGATGTCCGCCGTGCCACTCAGGATCATCCGTAATCAGTGGATGGCGCCGCGCGCGCTTCATCAGCCACTTAAAGGCCCACGTCCAGAGCAGCCTGTTCTTCCGCCTGGGCCACAGCACGTCCGCCAGCGGGTAGTGCTCCTGGTACGGGCGCTCATCGCCAGCCTTATAGGTGGCCTGCGGGAACGCCACCCGCGCCTGCATCTGGTATGTCTTCATGTTCAGGGCACGACCGTTGATTAACTGGGGCCGGTCCCGTGAGTGGCCAGACTGAAATATGGGAAAGGCCATGAGCTGGAAGGAGTCCCGATGCACGTATTGCACGTGGGAGTCATAGATGTTCTCCATGGCGGGCCGCCAGTTGGGGGGCCAGACAACGTTGCTGTGGAACACCACCGCGCGGTCGTCAAAGAGTTCTGGCGGTACATCCTCTTCAATGGGCGCGGGTTCACCCTCCCCCATCCAGACAAAGACCACGCCTTTGAGCGTGACCGTTGGGTACATCTTTGCGGTGACCTTGCCATGGATTTTGGAGTCAGGCCCTTCACCCAGGACCGCCACCACGTCACCCGTCTCATTGAACGTCCAACCGTGGTAGGGGCAGGAAATCGTGCCTGGCCACCAGCAATCGCTCTTATACATCATTGCGCCGCGGTGGGGACAGGAGTTGTCCATGGCCACCACATGCTCTTTACCGTGCCAAAAGGTGACATCGCTGCCCAGCATCTTCACCAGCACAGGCTTCTTGCCCACCTTGTTTGCGGGAATGCCGGGGTACCAGTACTCCCGTAGACCCGTCTCTGGAATCATGCTCCGCCTGTCTGAGGGGGAAAGCCCGTGGGTGATATCGTGACCCGGTCCTTGCTTGGCGGGCCTTGGCGCTATGTCTACCATGGTCTGACCTCCTTAACGTTCGACGGCCTGCGACAACGGTGCGCAGCACAAAATCTCCTCCTTTGATAACCGATAGACCGTGAACATGGCGTGAACAGGCTAATGTGCGCTGTGAACATCGTGTGAACGCTCTCGCACAAGACTCGCGGCCAACCGGGCGCTTGCTTGCGACTCTCTGGGGCAGTTGAACTCTCGCAGTTTTGGTATACTCCCTCGGGCTCTTGCCGCTAAACTATTGAGTCGACGAAAGAACAACGAGGAGAGGCCTGTGCCTGCATACGGGGTTATTGGTGGACAGTGGGGGGACGAGGGTAAGGGCAAAATAATTGATGTGTTGGCCTCCAGAGCTGACATGGTGGTCCGCTTTTCTGGCGGAAACAATGCTGGTCATACAGTTATGAACCAGCAGGGAGAGTTCAAGCTCCACCTGGTGCCTGCTGGCATATTCTGGCCCAACTCATGGTGCGCCATCGGCAACGGCGTGGTGGTTGACCCCGGCGCGCTGCTGGACGAATTGGGCGCGCTGGAAGAGCGAGGGCTGGACATCAGCCGCCTCTCCATCAGTGACCGCGCCCATGTGGTCATGCCCTATCACGTGCTCCTGGACCAGCTTGAAGAGAATGCGCGGGGTGATAACGCCATTGGCACAACGGGTAAGGGCATAGGCCCCGCGTACGTGGATAAGACGGCGCGCGCGGGCATCCGTGTAGGTGATCTGTTGGATGAAACGTATCTGGCGGAGCGTCTGGAAGCGGTGCTAGGCCACAAGAACGCCATGCTCACCAAGGTCTACGGCGTAGAACCCCTGGACATGGACACACTGTACCGACAGTCCCTGGAATTTGGCGCACGGCTGCGTCACTACGTTGCGCCAGTTGAGAAGTTGGTGGCCAACGCCCTGGCTGACGGGAAGAAAGTGCTGCTAGAGGGCGCGCAAGGAGCGCTATTGGACGTGGACCACGGTGGTTACCCTTACGTGACCTCATCGTCGTCCACCATAGGCGGCGCCTCCACCGGCGTGGGCGTCCCGCCCCGACACATCAAGGGCGTCACCGGCGTATTCAAGGCGTACTCGACACGCGTTGGCGCAGGGCCTATGGTATCCGAGCTTTTTGATGAGGTGGCTGACCGCATCCGTGAGAAGGCGTGGGAGTACGGCACCACCACCGGCAGGCCCAGGCGCTGTGGCTGGTTTGACGCCGTGGCCGCGCGCTATAGTTCCAACATCAACGGCTTCACCTCTGCCGCGTTGACCAGGCTGGACGTGCTGGACGGGTTCGATTCCGTGAAGGTCTGCGTGGGCTATGAGGTCGACGGCAAGACCATAGACTACTTCCCCGGCAGCACGGCTGTGGTCCAACGCTGCAAGCCAGTATGGGAGGAGTTTCCCGGCTGGACCACGCCCACAGAGGGCGCAACCAAACTGGAGGCCCTGCCGCCAGAAGCCATGAAGTACGTAAAACGGCTGGAGAAGGCCATAGGCTGTCCCATTGATTTGATTTCCACAGGGCCACACCGCGATGAGACCATCGAGGTCAGACCCATCATGGCGTAGAACTAATTCAGAGGCTAAAGGAGCAACCATGAAGATCGGCTTCTTCGATGACTTTCAACTGGGCGTGGTCAAGGGTGAGAACATTGTGGACCTGGGACCACTCCTGGAGGACATCCACGTCCATGAACCCCAGGAGCTCATAGCGGGCATCATTGAGAGTTGGGATGAGAACAAAGAGATGATTGCGGAGTTTGTGGCCGCCAATGAGGGCGTACCGCTGACCAGCGTACGCATCCGGCCTCCCCTGCCCCGTCCCGACAAAATCATCTGCATGGCAGTGAACTACCTGGAGGGTGAGAACCCGCCCATGCCCCAGACTGACGCCTTCCTAAAGTCGTCAGACTGCGTGGTGGGCAACGGCGACACCGTCTTCCTGGACCCGGAGTGCAACCCCACCATCTTCCATTGTGAAGCTGAAGTGGCGGTTGTCATTGGCAAGCCGGGCAAGGGCGTGAAGCAGGCTGACGCCATGGACTACGTCTTTGGTTACACCGGCTTCATGGACGTCTCCGCCCGGATAGCCGTCCGGGGCTCCCAGAGCTACTTCCAGGCCAAGTCATGGGCCACCTTTGGCCCCATGGGCCCGTTCATTGTGACCAAGGATGATATCTCCGACCCCCAGGACATCAACGTCCGCATCCGCAACAATGACTATGACTTCCCCGGTTACAACACCAAGGACATGGCCCACAAGGTCCCTGAGTGCATTGAGTTTGCCAGCGCCATCATGCCCCTGAACCCTGGCGACCTCATCAGCACTGGCACCAACCACCAGAACCTTGGCTCCATGCAGAACGGTGACCACTACTCCATGGACATCGACAAGATTGGCACGTTGAACGTGGTGGTAGAGGACCCGCTGGGACGTGAGTGGGCTCGTGGCCGTGACGAGGACATGGCCACTCGCATGCGCCCCGGTGAAAAGAAGGAATAACTTCGACCGCACGACCCTAATAGAACAGGAAGAGGACGGCCCTGCGGGGCCGTTCTCTTGTATAATGGCTTTTCTATTCACGAGTGAGGAGCAGCGGCCCGTGGCCACGTCCAACAACATACGAGTCGCAGTGCATGGTGCAGCCGGTAAAGTCGGCATGGAGGTCCTGCGCGCTATCGCAGCAGAACAGGACATGGAGCTTGTCGCGGCCATAGACCGCATCCCGCAGGCAGACGCTCCCACGCTGCCAGTCCACGTCCCTTACTACAGCGTCCTAACCGACGCCATCACCGCCGGTAAGCCTGACGTGATAGTAGACTTCACCAACGCTGAAGCCTCCCTGCCCATGGCGCGCGTCGCCTTGGCTGAAGGCGTCCGGCTGGTCGTTGGTAGCACCGGGTGGACGGAGGACCAGCTTGACTATCTGAGCGCCCTGTGTGATGAGCACAAGTCGGCTGGCGTGGTGGCCCCCAACTTTGCGCTTGGCGCTGTGCTGCTCACCTACCTCGCGGGCCTGGTTGCCCCCTACTTCGAATATGTGGACGTGTCTGAAGAACACCACGAGGCCAAGATTGACGCGCCGTCTGGCACTGCCATGGGCATCGCCAAGGCCATCCATGAAGGTCGTGGCGGTGACATGACACGACAGATGCCCACCAGGGAGCCGCTGACCGGCACGCGTGGTGGCGACTATCACGGCATCTCCGTACACAGCAGTCGTATGCCGGGACGCATGGCCCATCATCAGGTCACCTTTGGCACGGCGGGCCAGACGCTGACGCTACGCCACGACACCACCAACCGGGAGTGTTACATGCCCGGCGTGCTGATGGCCGTGCGCAAGGTCATGGACATGCAGGGGCTGACCGTGGGGCTGGAAAAGATACTGGATTTCGGTCCTGCCAAGTAGGCCCCACGCCCCGTTCCATTTACGCAGTCCGTGAAAGCCCCTCATAATAGAATTCGTAAACGTGTTGAGGAAGAGAGCATGAGCTATACGGTTGGCATCGTCGGTGTTACCGGCGCAGTAGGTGGAGAGGTACTGAAAATACTGGAGGAGCGCAACTTCCCTGTGAAGGAACTGCGCGCCTTTGCATCGGCCCGTTCAGAGGGCATGCAGGTCACGTTCAAGGGTGAGAAGGTCACCGTCCACGAGGCGACGCCTGAGGGGTTTGAGGGCGTCGACATCGTCTTCTTCTCCGCCGGCGGCAGCACCAGCAAACGGCTTGCGCCTGAAGAAGCCAAGCGCGGCGCTGTGGTGGTGGACAAGTCGTCCACGTGGCGGATGGACCCCAACGTGCCGCTGGTCATCCCTGAGATCAACCCGGAAGACATAGCGACGCACCAGGGCATCATCTCCAGCCCCAACTGCTCCACAATTGTCATGCTCATGACCATTGCGCCGCTGCACAGCGTCAATCCCATCAAACGGATTATTGTGGACACCTACCAGTCGGCTTCCGGCGCGGGCGGCAAGGGCATCGTTGAGCTGATGCAGCAGGCCCGTGACGTGCTGGACGGCAAGCAACCCACTCATGACACCTTCCCGCACACGCTGGCGTTCAATGCGCTGCCGCATGTGGAGAACTTTGGTGACGACGACTACACAACTGAAGAGTTAAAGATGCGGGATGAGACACGAAAGATACTGCACCAGCCCAACCTGCCGGTGTCAGCGACCTGTGTCCGCATTCCGGTACCCATCTCCCACAGCGAGGCGGTGCACATCGAGTTCGAGCGTCCCTTCTCACCCGACGAGGCCCGTCGGGTGCTGGCGGCGGCTCCTGGCGTCATCGTGCAGGACGACATACGTAACAAGTCGTACCCTCTCGCCATGGACGCAGCAGGCAAAGACGAGATTTTTGTTGGCCGTATCCGGAAGGACATTGCCTTGGACAACGGCCTCTCCATATGGTCCGTGGGCGACAACCTGCGCAAGGGCGCGGCCACCAACGCCGTGCAGATCGCCGAGAGCCTGGTGACGAAGGGTTGGCTCTAGGAGTCGAAGGGGATGGGCCCGGCGGGGCCGGGCACCATGCGGCGCATCTGCGGGCTGCCCTCGTCCGCCTTCTCCCGGCAGGAGCGGCATGAGGGGCGCACCAGGCCGTCAGGGCGCATGGGGGCCTCGGTGACGGCGGGGCCGTGGGCGGGGTCGCATCGGCACAGGCCCTCGAAGGGGTCCTCGGCCGCAGGCAGGTCGGCGGCCATCTCGGCCTCGCGCATCAGGCCCAGGGCTTCGTCGACCAGTTCCTCGGCCGCGGGCACCTCCTCCACCGACCGGGC
>JAQBVZ010000035.1 GCA_027625205.1 Chloroflexota bacterium | reverse complement strand
GGACGGCTTCATGCCAAAGTACCTGAACACTGCCCAGACACCAGTTTTCGATAAGAGTCACATTCTTTATGCCTTGGACTTAGCTAAGCCTGCTATTTCCAGTTCCGGTGAGGTTGTGGTTGTGGAAGGGTACATGGACGTCATTGCCGCCCATGAGCACGGTTTTGAGAACGTCGTCGCTTCGATGGGCACTGCCTTGACCGAGCATCAGGTTGGCCTGCTACAGCACTACGCCCGCTCCTTTGTGCTGGCGTTGGACCCAGATACCGCTGGTCAAGAGGCAACGCTGCGGAGCCTGGAAAGTTCATGGCACGTCTTTGACCGGAATGTTGCCGTTTCTGGCCGGAACCGCCAATCAGACTTCTACACTAGGTCTGATCAAGCCAACCGGCTGCGAATTGTCACCTTACCGGAAAGTGAAGACCCTGACGCCCTCATTCGTCGTGACCCCACAGTGTGGTCAGAGTTGGTGCGGACAGCCACGCCACTTATCGAATATGTGATGGAGGCCATTGTCAGGCGGGTGGACATGAGTTCCAGCCAGGGGAAGGCAGAAGCAGTTGAGCGGATATTCCCTCTCATCACCGGAATGGACAACCCCTTTGAACAGGACAGATATCTACAACGTTTGGCGGACCACCTGGGTGTAACCAGGGCAACGCTGGAGGCCAGCGCTGGCAGACTTCGCACACCCGCCAAACGTCGCCGGACTAGCCAAGCGGCAAGCTCTGCATCCAGTGCGCCCTTCCGGCAGGTGGAGGGTGACGCACTTGAGGAGCATGTCCTCACACTCATGGCGCAGGACCCAGACCTGGCATCAAGGGTAGGTGAACTCATGGGAGACCATTTCAAGGGGACTGAAAACCGCGCATTATTGAGCGCGTTTACTGAAGCTGGTACAATGGATGCAGTCTATGGACTGCTGGACGCCCAAGCCACGCAACTTTTAGAACGGCTCTCAGCACGGGTGTTACCACCGGCGGACCGTCTCCAACGGAGTGCAGACTTTGAAGCGTGTAAGCGCCGTTTGGAGGAACGCCACCTTCGTGACCTGAAGGCGCAAGAAGAAGCGGTACTTACCCAGGCGGCCGGATCATCTCCTGAAGACCTCCCCTATTTAGATTCAGTCCATCAGCAGAGCACCGAGATCAATGAACGATTGAAGGAGTTGTTTTCGGGTAAAGGCTCGTAGTTTTCGGTGATTGTGGAGCTATAACAGATGGACAAATCGGATGCCAAGAATCCTGTAAAAGCTGGTGCAAAGACCTCAGGGGCCGCCGTATCTAGGGGGGCCGCCGCTGTTGAGGACGGCCTTGGCGTTAAGGGCGTCGTGAACGGGGCAATAGCAGCCGTTCACCAGGACGGGGAGGTTGCCCTGGTGGACCCCACTGACGCAACGTTGGCGCAGGAAGAGGCTGAGCCGGAGCTGGTGGAGCCCCGGGACATTGAAGGCTCTGAGCTCATTAATGACCCTGTGCGGATGTACCTGCGTGAGATTGGCAGGGTGACCCTGCTGACCGCCAAGGACGAGCGCCGTCTGGCGAAAAAGATTGCCGCAGGCAAGCACATCCAGCACCTCCGCAAAGAATTGGAGGCCAAGAACGGCCATCCCCCTCGTTCCACGGAAGAGGTCCGCGCACTGCTGACCCGGCTGGTGGACGCCATGCCGCTCATTGACGCGCTCACAGAGCATCTGGACATGTCCGTGCCCATGACCCTCACCGCGCTCATCCATGATGAGACGGTCCGCGCCGCCCTGGATGACGGCCTCAATGAGGAGATGCTCACCCAAATGGCGGAGCGCTTCAATCTGGAATATCTGGAGATGGCCCATGCGGTCATCCTGCTCTCTCTGGACAGCCGGCTCCTCCCCCCTGAGTCTGAAGAGGTCCTGGGTGAAGATGTGCCCGTGCCGGAGATCAAGGCCCTTCTTGAGGATGAGGACATAGGGATTAGGCTGGAGTCTTTGGAGCTGCTCGCCAAGGTGCACTTTGCCAACGTCCTCCGGGAGGGCACCAAGTCTGAAAAGCAATTGGCTGAGGCCAACCTCCGTCTGGTGGTGAGCGTCGCCAAGAAATACATCGGTCGTGGCATGTCATTGTTGGACCTCATCCAGGAGGGCAACATTGGCCTCATCAGAGGAGTGGAGAAGTTTGACTACCGGAAGGGGTACAAATTCTCCACGTACGCAACCTGGTGGATCCGTCAGGCTGTCACCCGCGCTATAGCGGACCAGGCCAGGACCATCCGTATCCCGGTCCACATGGTGGAGACCACCAACAAGCTCATGCGTATCCGCCGCCAGTTGGTGCAGGAGTATGGCCGGGAGCCCACCATCCAGGAGATATCTGAGGGCATGGAAGTCACGCCGGAGCGTGTCCGTGAGATTATGAAGGTCACGCAGGAGACGATCTCCCTTGAAACACCCATTGGTGAAGAGGGGGACTCCAAGCTTGGTGATTTCATCGAGGACTTCGCGGCGCCCGCCCCGGTGGATGCCGCAATCTATCAGATGTTGCGAGAGCAGGTGCACGACATTCTGGACACGCTGAGTGACCGGGAGCGCCGCGTATTGCAGCTCAGGTTTGGGTTGGAGGACGGGCGTAGTCGAACACTGGAAGAAGTTGGCCGGGAATTTGGCGTCACACGGGAACGCATCCGTCAGATTGAGGCCAAGGCGCTCCGTAAGCTCCGCCACCCAAGCCGCTCTGAGAAGTTGCGTGACTTCCTGGAGTAGTTAGCGGTCTGAAGGCCTACATTACGAAAAGCCCCTGGTGTTGTACTGGAGGCTTTTGTTGTACCGTTTGCGGTGGTGAGAGAATGCGCTGAGCGTGAGGCATTGAAGCTTTGCTGTGGAAGAGGAGGTTTCATGTCTGTCCAATGTCCCCATTGTCAGACGGAAAACACGGACGAGGCAAAATTTTGCTCTAACTGCGGTCGCTCCCTGGAAGTTGCGGAACAGCCGTCCGTGCCTGGTCCAGCAGGCCCCATTGGCATGCAAGCGCCGCCCCCGGCTACTGGGGTTCCGCCTTTTGAGACCGCGGAGGAGCCCGCAGCGCAGACCACAGAGTATGCCGGCTTCTGGATACGCTTCGCCGCCTTCATCATTGACGGAGTCATAGTCTCAGCAGGGGGATGGATTTTGGTTGTATTGAGTTTCCCTAGTTCGCTCGTTTGGATACTGAGTGTGGCATACGCCGTCCTATTCATCGGCCTCCGGGGACAAACGCCGGGGAAGATGGCCCTAGGACTTCAAGTCATCAAACCGGGCTATGACGTTCCGGGGATTGGCACTGCCCTCATGCGTGAGGTGGTGGGGAAGATAGTCTCCACCATCACATTGTTGATTGGGTTTATCTGGGTGGCCTTTGACCCGCAGAAACAGGGCTTCCACGACAAAATCGCTGGGACGTACGTAGTACGCGTGGTCCGGCAACCGCAACGGCCACCTATTGAGCGCTAACCGTAAGCACCGTCACCGAATGAAGGAAGGTGGTTCCGGAGGCTCAGGCTGTTCCGGTCGTGAGGGCGTCTCTGCAACGCGCTTGTAGTCCTCATAGAGAAGAAAGAAAAAGATGGCGGCAAACGGAGACAGAAGCGATTGAGCAACGCTTACAACGACGATGGTGACCTCTGCGCTTCCACCAAAAATCTCAGCGATTCCGACTGCTATGAGAGAGACGAGAAGGAAGCCGAGAAGAAATACTACGACAGCTCCGAGAGTCCTGAGGGCCCTACCTTCCACTAAACGCCAACTCCGTTGTAAGGCCTGCCCAACCTCTAACTGTTCAACAATCAGGGCGGGCCCTGTTATAGCCCACCTGGCAAATAGCAGCAGGGCTAAGGGGATCCCTATCACGCTCAATATCGCCGCTCCGGTGACCACAGAGACTACTAACTGCAAAAGGACGTACCTTGGCGCCACACTTAGGGCCACAGCGTAGGCGGTGGTGATGTCCACAGGACGTTTTTGAATTACTTGCCACGTCAGGACTGTCAGACCGGCTTGAGCAACGAACAGAGGGATCAGAGTGACCAATAGTTGGGCGATACTAGGCAAGAACCATTCCGGTTGCCATAAGGAAGAGATGAGGGTAGACGGAATGACACCTAGGGCGGCCGCAGCTACCATTGGACCAAAATAACGCGTATAGACCTGAAGTGTGGATTCCAGCAGCTGGTCAAAGGGCTTCGGCTGGTCGCTGCGGGGTATGGGGTTGGTTGGATCGTAATTCATCTACTTTTAACTCTTCTGGCGCATCATAGGTCCATAGCCAGGCCGTGACAACTGCACACATGGCCAAAGGTATACTGCACACTCTACAGTAAGCGGAATCCATAGGCCGGAGCGTGGCATGCCTGAGATACCAGACCTTGAGGTCATCAAGGCCTTCCTCAATGAGCGAATCGTTGGCAAGGAGGCGGTGCGGGCCAACGAGGTGAGACCTGCCATGGTCCGCAGCCTTGCCGCTGATGACTTCCCCAGCGACGTTACCGGACGGCGCTTTGGGACGGTGAGCCGCCAGGGCAAAATGCTCACGCTGCCTCTGGAGCCTGACCGGTTGCTGGTCATCCACATGATGCTGACTGGAGCGCTTCAGTATTGTACCCCGGATGCCACGGTGCTGAAGCGTACGTTTTTCATAATGGGCATGCCTGACATGGACTTGCGGTACCTGGATGAGCGCCAGATGGGGATGGTCTACTACGTCCGGCCTGATCAGCTACCGCAGGTGCCGCGCCTGGAGGAGCAGGGCCCCGACGCCTACGATGGCGGTCTGTCTCTTGATGAGTTCACTGCCGGGCTCAAGCCCTTCAATGGCGAGATAAAGGGCATCCTCACCCGAGGGAAATTTGTGAGCGGCATTGGCAATGCCTACGTAGATGAGGTGTTGTTTGCGGCAAAGATATCGCCGTTCAAGCGCCGCAAAGAATTGTCAGCAGCGGATATTGAGCGACTGTACGTTGCTATCCCAGAGGTCATGGATGAGGCCATCAACATCCTGCGGGAGCGCATGGTGCCGGACATCCACGTGAAGGTGCGAGACTTCCTCAAAGTCCACTGTAAAGGTGGCGAGCCGTGTCCCCGGTGCGGCCACACCATTAGTGAAATCACGGCCAACCGCCGTCTAACCAGCTACTGCCGGAGCTGCCAGCCCGGCATGCTGATAAAGAACTAACGATGCAAACCCTTATCACCACCATCCCAGCGCCTGAGTTGTTTGACCTTCACCTGACGGCTGGCCACCAGACCCATTACCGGGGAGTGGCAGGGGCTGACGTGTACCGTGACGCCGTCTATTCAAGGGCATTGCGTCGCGGTAACCGGGTTGTCATTGCCACGGTGCAATCAATAGATGGCGCAGACCCCGCTACACTGGAGATAGGCGTCATGGGGGAGGACGTAACCCAGGATGACATGGCGTACGCGACTCAGGTCATGGCCCGTCTCTTGGGCATGGATATAGACCTCAGTGGCTTTTACTCCCTTTTAGAGAGAGATCCCGTATTATCAAGTGCAGTGGGCAGCCTGTACGGCCTGCGTCCCCCTGGCAGCGAGAGTGTTTTTGAGGCTCTGGTCATTGCCATCATTGGCCAGCAGATATCGTCAGTCGTCGCCCGTGTCATTCGTGAAGCCCTAGTTGGCACGTACGGTACGCCCGTCAACGTTGACGGAGAGACGTTGTATGCCTTCCCCACCCCCAAGGCATTGCTGGAAGCGGGGACCGATGGTCTGCGCGCAGTGAAGCTGAGCGCGCGCAAGGCGGAATACATCCTGGATGTGGCCCTGCGCGTGGCTGATGGCTCTCTGGATGAAGTCAGGCTGAGTGCAATGTCAGATGATGATGTGGTCTCAGAGCTGGTCAAGGTGCGGGGCATTGGCGTATGGACGGCCCAGTGGGTGTTGCTGCGGGCCCTGGGTAGGACGGACGCGTTCCCCGCTGGTGACCTGGCCCTGAAGAGGGTGGTGTCTGATCTGTACTTTGAGGGTGCTCCGCTGAGTGAGCAGGCCCTTACGGACTTTGCAATGGAGCGCTGGAGCCCGCACCGAGGACTGGCCACCACCTACCTATTTGCGTATATACGACAACAGCGTTTGGCTCGAGAGCAGGGCGCCTCAAAAGCGATTGGCGATGCGGCGCTATAGGTTTGGCACAAACGCCCAGTGCCGTGGAGCGAAATAGACTCCTCGGTGACTAACCAGGATTATGAAGGAGCCAGTCATGCAAGAACCAGCGGCACAAGAAGGGCGTTACCGTCTGATACGGACGCTACGGGTTAGGAACGACAACGTACCGGGTGTTCTTGGCAGACTTACCACCGCCTTGGGCAAGGCCGACGCGAACATTGGCAATATTCAAACCGTCTTTCTGGGCCAGCACCACATTGAGCGAGAGTTGGATGTGCTAGTGGAGGACCAGGCCCACCTTGACCGACTCATCCAGGCACTGTCTCAGCTTGAACACGTTGACGTCCTTGAGGTGCGGGATGAGGTACTGGGCCTACACCATGGCGGCAAGGTGCGTATGAGAAGCCGTGTGCCTATAGAGACAGTGGAGATGTTGCGGAAGGTCTACACGCCGGGTGTAGCAGATGTTTGTCTGCGTATTGCCAGTGACCCATTGCAGCGTGAGCAGTACACGTCCATCCCCAACACCGTGGCCATTGTCACAGACGGGACGGCAGTCCTTGGCCTGGGCAACATTGGGCCTTACGCCGCCATGCCGGTCATGGAGGGTAAGGCGGCGCTCTTGGACCAGTTAGTCGGCCTGAGCGGCATCCCCATCCTTCTGGCCACGACAGACCCTGATGAAATTGTTGCCGCAATCGCGCAGATTGCGCCAACCTTTGGCGGCATACAGATTGAAGACGTGTCGGCGCCGCGTTGCTTTGACATTGTTAAACGCCTCAAGGAAATGCTGGACATTCCTGTGATGCACGACGACCAAGACGGCACTGCCGCAGTGGTGCTGGGCGCGGTCATGACGGCTTGCAGACGAGTGAATATTGATATGCGCAGCGTCGTTATCGGACAGATAGGGCTTGGCGCTGCGGGCCAGGCCGTTGCGGACCTGCTGGCCTTCGTTACAGGGAACCCTGTACTCGGCGCAGACATCAACCCTGACAGCGTGGCGCGGCATCAGTCACGGGGCGGGACACCATCTACCCAGGCAGAGATTATGGAGCACGCT
>JAQBVZ010000034.1 GCA_027625205.1 Chloroflexota bacterium | reverse complement strand
CAAGCCGGTCCGTGGGAGCATCCCCATTGTCATTGGGGCAAGCGGGCCAAGGAATATGCGGTACACCGGCGCGGTGGCGGACGGATGGATGAAGAACCGTGGCTGGCCGCTGAGCATAGAGGAACTGCGGGGCCTAGTGGCTATGCTTGAAGCGGGGGCAGAGGAGGCTGGCCGGGATTCGAGAAGCATCCGTCGTGTGCTCAACGGCGCGGGCGTGATTGGCACGGAGGCCATGGTGAAGCATGCTGCAAGCCCGATGGCTGACCCCAACGCCTACCTCACCCATGATGGACTTATGGGGGACAGCGCGGATGACATCCTTGCGGTCATAGACACGTTCAGGGATGAGGGCATCGATTCCTTCTACATGCGCTTCTTGGAGGACGGTACGGAGGAGCAGGTGCGCCGCTTTGGTGAAGAGGTCATCGCCAAGGTGAAGCGGTAGACTATCCCGCCTGGTTGCCGGAGCCGCGCTTGGCCGCTTCCACCAGCGTGTCCAGTACCTTTTCCAGCGACGGGTCTGTGTCCCGCGAGGTCAGCGCTCCCAGGGGAGATTCGCCTATCTGGGTGTAGATGTCGGCAGCGCCCAGGAGAATGCGGGGGGTCAGGCCCAGATGCTCGAACGTAGCGGCAATCTCCTCCATCTCACCAATCCAGCGTCGTGAGCGGCGCGGCATGGTAGGGATGTGGTTGCGCATCCGCTTTACCGCGTCGGAATCTCCAAACTCCTGCTCTAGCGCCTCATCCAGCCCCATGGCATGGGAGGCCGCCAGCAACTCAGTCCATAGTGCAATGGAGCCCTTGGTGGAGGCGGCGTACAGCATCTTCATGCCGGAGGCTTGGCCAATCCCTTTGCCAATGGTGCGGATGTCCAACCCATATTGCTTCAGCGCCTCAAGGGCAGTGGTGTCTGGCCCTGAACAGTAGATGCGGGTGGCGCTCCCCTTGGACGGCGGCGGGCCGATGATTCCGGCGTCAATGAACGCGTCGCCTGCTTCACCAACGATGGCGGCGATACGCTCCACGTTCTGCGGCGCAATGGCGTTGCAGTCTGCGTACACCGGCGTTGCGCCTGTGGCACGCATGCTGGCGGAGACGCGTTCCGCTATGGAGACCGCCTCTGCGGGCACCAGCACGGAGAGAACAAGGTCTGCTTGCTTCACTAACTCGTCATAGGAGCCGACGTCACGGATGCCGGACTCCTGCGCTCGCAGTCGCGTGAGGTCTCCGCGCCCTTCCAAGCAGGCCACCGCCTCCAGGCCTTCGTCGTGGATGACCTTGGCGATGGCCGCGCCCATGTCACCTGGGCTGATGATGCCGACTGTACGCACGCTCATGACGTTTCTCCCACGCAGACGTTACTCATAATGCGAGCGCAGTATAGCAAAGGCGCGCGTGATGACACGCCTGAGTTAATCCGCTCCGCGCTACGTATTAGGAACGGGACACCCCTCGCGCTCGTACGGTACAATAAATAGGTATGCGGGCTGGACCCGCGTTGGGAGACGTCAGATGGTGAACAAGCTGTTGGGGTTCATGCGGGACTCCAATGACAAACAGGTGAAGCGCCTTCAGGGGTATGTTGATGAGATCAACGACCTGGCTCGGGAGTTTGAAGCTCTCTCCGATGCCGACCTCCGCGCGAAGACGGAGGAGTTCCGGCTGCGACTAGGCGAGGCTGAGGAGCTTGACGACCTGCAGCCTGAGGCCTTTGCCGCCGTCAGGGAGGCCGCCCATAGGACCATTGGGCTGAGGCACTTTGATGTGCAGCTCATGGGGGGCGCTGTGCTCCACCAGGGCAGAATCGCGGAGATGCGCACCGGTGAAGGCAAAACACTGGTGGCCACGTTGCCGATCTACCTCAACTCGCTGGATGGCCAGGGAACTCATCTGGTGACGGTCAACGACTACCTGGCGCGCCGTGACGCTTCCTGGATGGGGCCGGTGTACCACGCTCTTGGCCTGACCGTGGGTTGCCTCCAGCATGACCAAGCATTGCTTTTTGACCCAGACGCAGAGCCGGACGCGGATGGTTATCCCTACCCACATATGCGCGCAATCCCGCGTCGTGAGGCATACGCGGCGGACATCACCTACGGCACCAACAATGAGTTCGGTTTCGACTACTTGCGAGACAACATGGTGGGTTCCGCTGAACAACGGGTGCAGCGTCCGCTCCATTACGGCATTGTGGACGAGGTGGACAACATCCTCATTGACGAAGCCCGGACTCCGCTGATCATCAGCGGGCCCGCGGAGGAGTCCACCAAGCTCTACAACACGTTTGCTCAGGTTGTTCCCCGGCTCAAGATGGATGAGGACTACATACTGGATGAGAAGGACCGGACGGTAATCCTCACAGAAGAGGGAATCAGCAAGGTAGAGCGGCTCATCAACGTCACCAACCTCTATGACCCTGCCAACTACGTGTACACGCACTTTGTGGAGAACGCTCTCAAAGCCCACGTCATCTTTCAGCGCGACAAAGACTACGTTGTGCAGAACGGTGAAGTAATCATTGTTGATGAGTTCACCGGCCGGTTGATGGAGGGTCGTCGCTATTCTGACGGCCTCCACCAGGCGTTGGAGGCCAAAGAGGGAGTCGCCGTCCAGCGTGAGAACATCACCTACGCCACCATCACGCTGCAGAACTACTTCCGTATGTATCCCAAGCTGGCTGGCATGACGGGTACGGCCCTCACGGAGGCTGAAGAGTTTCACAAGGTGTATGACCTTGAAGTGTTAGCCATTCCCACCCACAGGAGCATGGTCAGAAATGACCTGCCGGACCTTGTGTACAAGACGGAGGACTCCAAATTCAAGGCTGCCGCTGACAAGATAGCTGAGCTCTATGAGCAGCGGCGCCCCGTGCTGGTGGGCACCGTATCCATTGAGCAATCCGAACACCTGAGTGAGATGCTCAACCGGCGCGGCGTGAAGCATGAGGTGTTGAACGCGAAGCAGCATGAGCGTGAGGCGCTCATTGTGTCCCAGGCAGGACGGCCTGGTTCCGTGACCGTGGCCACCAACATGGCAGGGCGTGGTACAGACATCATCCTGGGCGGTGAGCCTGTGGAAGATGAACCCAAGGAAGTCTGGCAGCAACGCCACAATGAAGTGGTGGAGATGGGTGGGCTATACATAGTTGGTACTGAGCGCCATGAGTCGCGTCGCATAGATAACCAGCTCCGCGGGCGTGCTGGCCGCCAGGGAGACATGGGCACTACACAGTTCTACATCTCATTGGAAGATGAGATTATGCGCCGTTTTGGCGGTGAACGGATAAAGACCGTTATGAACTGGGCCGGCATTGCTGATGACGTGCCGCTGGAAAGCCGTATTGTCACCAAGGCGGTGGACAATACGCAGGTCAAGGTGGAGGCCAGCAACTTTGACATCCGCAAGCAGCTTGTCGAGTATGACGACGTGATGAACCGCCACCGCGAGGTCATCTACGAAGAGCGCGGCAAGGTCCTCAGCGGGGCTGACCTCAGGGCCAATATGGTGGAGATGATCAGTGCTGAGGTTTCCAGCCTTGTAAGCTCCTACCTTCAGGGAGAGCCTGACGACTGGGAAGCGGATATCTTGTTAGCTGAAATAGCCACGGTGTTGCCCCTGGACAGTCACATCACCGAGGACTATGTGCGGTCCATGAGCCCGGAAGAGGTTGAGGACGAACTCCTGGAAGCTGCCAATGAGCTTTATGAACGGCGGGAGCAGGAGTTGAGCCCTGAGACGGTGCGGATACTGGAGCGGGCGGTTATGCTCCAGACCATAGACCGTCTGTGGGTGCAGCATCTGACCACCATGCAGAACCTCCGGCAGGGGATTGGCCTTCATGCCTTTGGCCAGCGGGACCCTCTGGTGATGTACAAGATGGAGGGCCACAAGCAGTTCCAGGAGCTACGGGACCGCATTCAGCATGACATTGCCCACACCATCTACCATGTGGTGCCCGCCTCCCAGGGTAGCCAGCAGGCCCAGCCGGCACAGGCATCCCAGAACGGCGTTGCATCGAAACAAGAGGCATCCGCTGTAAGCAGGCCCACGGCCGTAAACACCGGTCAGGTCAGTACGGTCATGTCCAGGGCAGCCGCTCCTAAGGCAGAGCCCGTTACATCACGCAAGGTGGGGCGCAATGACCCGTGCCCCTGTGGCAGTGGTAAGAAATACAAGCGGTGCCACGGGATAAACCTCTAATCCCGGAACTTGGGCGCCATTTGAGAGTTGGCCAAGATGGTCTTTGAGGATACCCAACTTTCTACTGAGAAGAATGGCCGCCTGGCCATAGAACACCTGTGGCGACAGGTCTCTGAAGGCCGTCAGTGGGCTGACGCTCTTTTGGAGGCGGTTGGCTTATGGGACTGCCCTCAGGAACATTACAACGGTCGTGACTTCACGTACCTTCTCCATGGTGAGGCGTTTGACTGGCTGCTGTTGGCTGAACGGTTGTTGATGGAACTGCCGTGGACTGCCCCCGTGGAGGAGCAGGAGCGGCTTCTGTTTACCGCAGAGCTACCTCTTCATGTGACGGAGAGCCAGTTCCGGAAAGCCTTGGGCGTGGAAAAGTACCGAGCGCATCTCAATTTCTTCTATGGCGTGGTGGTAGAAGAGGCGTTGATTCTGAGTGTGGAGAGAGAGGTGCTCAAAGAGGGAGGGCTGCGGGGCTTCGTGCAGGGCAGGGGGGCAGAGGACCGCGTATTCCAGAGCCTCTACGGCGCTCCCTATGATGCACTGCTCAAGACGTACCTGCGGGAGCAGCGGAGACGCATCAGGAAAAACTTCAACCTCACTGACCTGAAAGGCTTCACGTACTGGCTCTTCAAACTACGGTTGAAGCGCAATGACGGCGCACGTACTGCCAGTGACACCCGGAAGGGGCTTCAGCAACTCTCGGTGTTGTGGGCGCAGGCTGGGCGGCCCAGCCTATCGGTGCCGACCATCGACTCGCTGGAGCCAGCGCTGCATGTGTGAGTGAATAGATGCCGTCCAAACGTACTTTTGCTGTTTCGTTTACATGAGCCCGCCGTCCAGGCGGGTTATTTAGTGCCGTCAGGTAGGCGCGTGGCGGTGGGGTGTCGCCTCAACTTCTACGGAGAGCGTTTTGCCGAAGAGGGAGCGTTTGAGATCCACGTCTACGTGCTTGGCGTAGCGTGTCAAGGCAAATGAGAGCAGTACCTCTAACCCATCCTGTTTGGATATCTGGTAGCCTCGGATGCCTCGGTGGCGTTCATTGGCGTCGACCGACACTTGGCCATAGCCGCCTCAGGATAGAGGCAGGATGAAGTGTACGGCCAAAACGCCGCCACGGTCACGGATGAACTCTGCTGCCTCATTGCTGATGTGGAACTGCATAAATGTCGCCTGCGCAGATTTGCCTTACGTATTAGATGCGCTGCTAACTTGGGCAGGTGCAGGCAGATGTTACGCAGTCTCTGGCGTCACTTTCCTTCGAGGTGGCACGGCCAATAGCATGGACACGAACATCAGCACAAACACGCCAATGAAGATGATGAAGGCCATGTTGTAGTCGCCCTGGGTGTCGCGCAACCAGCCAGCGAGCAGCGGTCCCAGGGGGTTGATGATGCCCATGAAGGGCATCGTAAAGCCTCGGATGGCGCCCACTGAGTGGCGGCCAAAGTAATCAGCAATCAGCACGTTGTGCAGGACTGTCCATCCGCCAGTAGCCACGCCAAACATCAAGACAAAGGCAAGGGCCACAGGGAACGTATCAGCCTGTAGCATCACCACCATTGAAACAATGTAGATCAAGCTCACGACCATGGTCAGGTGCCGGGCGTGGATACGCTCTATGGCAAACCCCCACACAATCATGGAGACGGCAGACACGCCGGTATAGATGGCTGTCACCGTAACGGCAAGGACGGCGCTGATGCCGCGGTCTTGAAAGCTAGCGGTTAGGTGTAGGTTCACAGCGGTCAGTGCAAAGGCTCCAGCCGCCATGACCTGGACAATCAGCCAAAGGGAGGGCTCACGGATGGCCTCCTTGAGCGTCCAAGCCTCCTCCAGCCGCAACTGCCTCCGGCCTTCCATCCGGGCATCGTTTGGGTCTGCGTTGGGGTCATCTCCGTCTGGTAAGAGGCCCAAGTCCTCCGGTTTGCGCCGCATATAGACCAGCGCTGGAATGGTGATGAGCAAGGCAGTGAGTACCGCCAGTACCACGTAGGCGGAGCGCCAGCCTTGGGTCACGATGATGGCGTGAGCAAGGAAAGGCAGGGCAGCCTGGCCTATACGCACGCCACTGCCACCAATAGCCATGGCGCGTCCACGCATACGGATGAACCACTTGGCTATCATGACGGACGTGCCAAGGTTGATGCCCGCTATGGCCACGCCCCGGCCCACGCCTATGAGAGCCCAGAAGTGCCAAGGGTCCGTCATCACAGCCAACCCCAGCATTGCCCCCGCCACGACCATGCCGGAGAGCGCTATGATGCCTCTGCCGCCGTATCGGTCAAATAGCCCGCCTACCAGGCCGGATAGCATGGAGCCGGAGAAGCTGCCAATGGTGAAAGCCAAAGCGATGGTGGTACGAGACCAACCCAGGTCGTCACCAATAGGCTTGACGAAGATGGCCAGCATTGGTCCGTACATGGGTGCATGGGCAAAGGTGACCAGCATTGATACGCTGACTATGCCCCAGCCGTAGAAAACGCGCTTAAATGGCCAGAGGAAGGGTACGTTTGCTTGGGAGGATGATGGTCGTAAGCTCAAGAGGGTGCGGGCTTCCCAGCGGAAAATGCAACGGGCCATGGACCCCGGGAGAGTCCTTACTGCCTTGTGAAGTAGAGTAAAATGACTCTTGGATTCTACGCGCTGTGCTTACCATTGGAAAGCCTGAGCCACGACACGTTGCTGGCTAGGCCAATCACCGGTACAATTCGACTTGGCTCATAATTGAGCCCACGTTGGCAGGGAGTGGGGTGACGAATAATCGTGAGTGCCCTTGGAAAAACCGCATTGGTGGTTGATGACGAGGACGCCGTCCAAGAGGTGGTCTCTCGCCAATTGCAGGCTTTTGGGTATGCCTGCTCTAAGGCATCCAGTGGCAAAGCAGCTCAAGACCTGCTCCCTCTCCATCACTATGACCTGGTCATGCTGGACGTGAGGATGAAGGGCATGTCAGGGCTTGATCTGCTGAAAAAGTCACGGGCCAAGTACCCCAACGTCTGCTTTGTGATGCTGAGCGCGCTCAATGACGTTTCCACAGTGGCG